>NMQN01000717.1 GCA_003575245.1 Candidatus Atribacteria bacterium 1244-E10-H5-B2
TTTTAGCTGCAGAGGAATTTTTAAAAGATAAAGAAATAAATAATAAATTGGTCGAAGAAGCTATGGATAGAGTGCGTGAAGAAGTTGAGCTCATTAGTGATATCCGAGCATCTGAAGAATATCGTCGATACATCTCCGGAATTTTATTCAAACGTGCTTTTAATAAATTAACCTAATTTCGTAGGACAGGCGCCCCCTGTTTTCACGAGGGCAGGCCCGCCTGTCTATTAATTCGAAACTAATTAATTAACGGTAACTAACCAACTAACTATCTAATGGTAATGTGACTTAATAAAGCTTGCATCTTACAACTATTAATTGAAAACTTGTATTTAAAACTAACGACTATTCACTATTCACTAACGACTAATTAAGGAGGACTTAGATGGAAGAATATCAAATAGAACTTACTGTAAATGGAGAAAAAATACGTGCAGAAGTTCAGCCCCAACAATCTTTATTGAAATTTTTACGCCGAAATGGCTTTACTGAAGTGAAATGCGGTTGTGAAAAAGGGGAATGTGGTACTTGCACAGTTATTTTAAATAAAAAAGTCGTTAAGTCGTGTATTGTCTTGGCCTTACAGGCTAACCACAAAGAAGTATGGACTGTGAAAGGTATGGAAAAATTGGAATTAGGGAGAAAATTACAGAAAAGTTTTGTTAATCACGGTGCAATACAATGTGGTTTTTGTACTCCCGGCATGATTCTAACCGCTAAAGATTATATGGAAAAAAATCCCATTCCTGATAGAGAGGAAATTAAAAAAGCAATATCTGGAAATCTATGTAGATGTACCGGATACAAGAAGATTGTCGATGCTATTTACGATGTGGCAGTAAAAAATCAAAAATAGAAAAAACCTGACAGGGGACGGTTCTTTGTCAGGTTTTAGCAAGATAAGAAGAAGGTGAAATCTATGTCTGAATTTAAGATAGTTGGTAAACCAATACCCCGGCATGATGCCTGGTCTAAAGTAACCGGGGATCTTAAATATGCCGATGATTTTTCTCTGCCAGGAATGTTATTTGCCAAAGTTCTTCGAAGTAAATACCCGGCAGCTAAAATTATTTCTATAGATATCGGTAAAGCAGAACAATTAGATGGTGTACGAGCTGTCTTAACAGCTAAAGATGTACCTCACAACGAAACAGTAACCAGGTTTGGTCAGAGCACAGAGGTGGGCAAAGGATTTGAGGGTTTATACCGGGTTTTATCCGAGAAAAAAGTCAGGTTTATGGGAGAAGCAGTTGCTCTGGTTGCTGCCGAGACAGAGGAAATTGCCGAGGAAGCATTAGATTTAATTGAAGTAATATATAAACCTCTTCCCGGAGTTTTTAACCCGGTTGAAGCAATGAAGCCGGGAGCATATTTGGTTGGTGAGAGTGATACCAATATAATAGGCGAATTTGGAACCGGTCGGGGAGATGTTAAGAAAGGATTTGCTCAGGCTGATATAATAATTGAAGATACCTATAAGGTGCCTTTTGTTGACCATGTTTATTTGGAACCTGAAGCGGGCATTTCCTGGATAGATGATTATGGAATACTCACTATCCGGGTAAGTACTCAAGTAATAGAGCACTTTAGAGATGTAGCTGATGTATTGGGCTTACCCCATAATAAAGTACGGTATATAGGCACTATGATGGGAGGAGGTTTTGGTGGAAAAGAAGATATTACAGTGGAAACTTATTTAGCCCTACTTACCTGGAAGACTAAGAAACCGGTAAGATTAGTCTATACTCGCGAAGAATCTATCTTGTGCCATAGTAAAAGACATCCTTTTGTTATGAAATATAAAGTTGGCGCGAAAAAAGATGGTAAACTGGTTGCTTTAGATGCGGAATTAATATCTGATGCCGGGGCTTATCCTTACTTAAGTCCCTGGGTCACTTTATACGCAACGGTTAATGCAGCTGGTCCCTATTGTATTCCCAATGTTAAGGTTAAATCTTATTGCGTATTAACTAACAATACTTTTACCAGTGCTAATAGAGGATTTGGAGCCCCACAGCCCAATTTTGCTTATGAAAGTATAATGGATGAATTATCTCATAGACTTAATATAGATCCTCTGGAAATTAGGCGCAGAAATTGCCTTTCTACCGGAAAAGCTTTAGCGACAACCGGTCAAGTCTTCAAGACCTATGTTGCCCTTCCTGAAGTTGCCGAGAAAGCCTGGAAAGCTCTGGGAGAACCTGCTGGATGTGAAGATGAAAATAGAAAAGTAGGACGAGGATTAGCTATAGGCCTGATGAGTTATGGCAGAATGACCTTTCTCCATGATTCTTCCCGCTGCTATGTAAGGTTGGAGTCAGATGGTAGTGTATTAATTAGATCGGGAATACCTGATTTAGGTGGGGGGCAGATTTCTTTACTCTGTCAGATTGTTGCTGAAGAGTTGGGCGTACCTATGTCCCAGGTAAAAATCTACCATAGCGATACAGCATTGACTCCTCTTGCCGGAACCACAACCGCTACTCGGCAGACCTATATGTCCGGGAATGCCACCCTCAAGGCTGTCCGAGAGATAAGAAATAGAATTTTAAATAAAGCTGCAGAGATATTAAATGTTAATCAAGATAAATTAGATATTATCAATGAAAAAGTTTTAGTAAATTATGATCCCTCGCAATACGTGCCTTTAGTTAAAGTTATAAAGGCTTGTAATGCGGATGGAATAGAATTATTTTGCGAAGCCCAATTTAATGCCCCTTCTACAATAGTGCCTAACTTATCTAATATAAGAGGGATGACCTTCCCTGATTTTACTTTTGGGGCCCAGGCAGTAGAAGTGGCGGTGGATACAGAAACCGGACAGGTAGAAATCTTAAAACTTACTACCTGTTATGATGTGGGCAAAGCCATTAATCCTTTTAGTGTAGAAGGTCAGATGGAGGGTGGCTCTATCTATGGAATGGGTTATGCCCTTACCGAAGAGGTTATTATGGAAAAAGGAATTACTATGACCCCCTCTTTTGCTGAATATATTATTCCCACAGCAGTTGATGTACCTGATGTAAAGGCGATTCTGGTAGAGTCAGGCGGGGGGTTAGGGCCTTATGGAGCCAAAGGGATCGGTGAGCCATCTTGTAGTATTATTGCTCCGGCTATCTTAAATGCTATTTATGATGCAATTGGCGTAAGAATCAAGAGCTTACCCGCAACCCCGGAGAAAATAATAAGAGCTTTAAAGAAAGATTATTTTAAAAAGTAGAAACCTTAACCGGTTAAAAAATATCTTTAAAAAAATTTAGCCATTAATAGGAGAAAAAAGGATTAAACTAAATGTTAATCAGTGAGGCTTTAAATTTAAAAGAAAGAGCTTTCATATCTTTAGTAGGTGCGGGAGGGAAGAGTACCCTTTTTAATCGATTAGCCGAAGAACTGCTTCTTAAAAATAAACGAATGATTTTAACCGTTACCACTAAAATGTTTAGCTGGCAGTTAAACCCTTTTGTAAAAAAGGGCAGATTGATTAAAGGCCACAATGAAGAGACTATTCGGGAAAGTATTGAAAAATATTTTTCTCTTGAAAGAAAAGGAGGAAGATTAGCAGTTATAGGAGAAAAAACGGAGGATAAAGGAGAAGAAAAAGTGTCTGGGCAACCACCTGATTGGTTGGATAAATGGTGGAAGGATAGAATAGCAGATTATTTTTTAGTAGAAGCTGATGGGGGAGCAGGGAGGCCAGTAAAAGCTCCGGCTCCTCATGAGCCGGTAATTCCTTTATCGACTACAGATTTAGTTGGAGTAATTGGCATAGATGCCCTGGGTTTTTCTTTACAAGAAGAAAATGTTTTTCGTTCAGAGATTTTTTCCCGACTAACTGGATTAAAATTAGGAGAAAAGATTGG
>NMQN01000510.1 GCA_003575245.1 Candidatus Atribacteria bacterium 1244-E10-H5-B2
ATCGTTTTGAATCTTCTTTGCGGTTTCAATTGCCTTCTTATTTAAATATAAATTCCGTTTTCCAATATTCCTTAACGCCCAATTGACCGCCTTTTTAACATAGTTTCTATCGTCATCCGCCTCCCGTTTTATCGCTAGCAGTAAGATCAAAAACTTTTTGTCCAGTGATTCCTTGTCGTGCCATGCCAAGCACGCCATCAAGGCAAAACCAGCACGCTTTTCAAATTCTTTTTCGCGATTTGTCCACTCTATTGCCTTCTCCCATGCCATGGGTGTTTTATCAAACAAATTCATGCAACACTGATCGCATACGTCCCATGAGTCAAAATCCCTTATCCACGCATCCATTTGTTTTTTTGTCACCTGATTCGGTTCGTCAATCATACTCGCTAGTATGCGCGCTTCGTGAATACCTGAATCCCAAAGTTGTTGAGCAAGAGAGTGATCCCTTCCAATTTCTTTTGCCATTTTCCTTAGGTTTGGAACAGAAACACCGTAAGTATTTTCTGGGCTAATACCAAACCGCGCCATGCCCTCTACTGCCTTGGGATTAGATAGTGCCTTTAGTTTTTTAAGGATGTTCTCATATTGCATTTTTCTACCTTTTTATATTCTTTCTTTTACTGGTTGCCGTAGTATTGTCTTCATTTTTTCTTCAGGAACCCGTCTTGGGTCTGATAAATAAATCTCGTGATGAAGTCCGTTTTCAACAAAGTTTTTTTCTTCTATTAGTTTTCTCATTTTTACCAGCGACTCTGGCTCTGTAGAATAAGAACCAATATGCAATATCTGAACGTATTTACCTTCCTTCATCTTCTCGAACTTGATCTTCTTAATCAGTTCTAATTCTTTCTTTTTGAAAACCTCTTCCTTTGCCTTCTCCAATATCTCTGAAGTAACGAAATCAGGCAGACGAATAATAAGTTTCCACCGCCACTCTTCACGAGGTACTTCCAAGGCAGGCTTATCAGATTCTACCCACCATAATCCTTCTAATTTTGGAATACCAAAATCTTTGTCCTGCTTTTTACAGATCTTTTTGACACCATACGCAAGAGGATATAATGCCTCAACCTTGTTTGTGAACTCTTTTCCTCCAGGCTCACCTTTACCTTCAATAGTCAAAAACGGAATTTCACCAAATTCAGCTACTTCTGGTCTCGTTTTTGCTGTGTAATACGTTTTGAATTCTTTCGTTAGGTCTAATTTTGTTGCCATAATTCTATCATCTCCTTTTATGTAAATCTTCATTCTTAAAAGCAGGCTTAGGTATTTCGCCTAACGTTCCGCGTGTATACAACGTTTTCACCGTAGCGATAGCGCAGGTGAAAATGTGGCATAACCTAGGGCGACCAACGGGAGCGGAATGTATACACGCTGTTAGATTAAGTCGCACATTATTCCTCATTTTAGTGAACGAACATATTCCAACAGCTCTTGAATATTTTCTTTCTTAGTAAAGTCCATTGCTTTGGAGTATGCTGCCAACATCCCTTTTTCATCTGGTGTTTTATGCTGTTTTAATTTTATTTTCCACTTCAATAAAGTCATTAATATCTTATTTACTAAGTTCAATTTATTAAAATCAAACCCTCCACGAAAATAATAAAATTGTATTTGTTTTTGTTCCTTTACTGAAAAATTACTACCCTTTACCTCAGATACTATACTTTCTTTTGGCAGCGATGCCCCGGTGGTAAAGATGATAATATTCTTGTCTCTTAATTTGTTAAGGTTATTTTTTATAATATTTACTCCACTTATTCCAACCGCATGTAAGCTTCCACCATAAATAATAATATCATATTCAAGTAATATGCTAATATCTATTTTTTCTAGTCTTAATAAGTCGGCTCTTAATTCTTCTGAAATCCATTCAGCATATTTTTTAGTAAAACCTGATATTGATTTATAGACAACAACTGTTTTCATCATGCCTCTATTCCTCCTGATGTAAATATTGTTTATTAATCGTATTTTGCTAGATTTCATCTAACATTCTGTGAATTTGCGAAATACTGAGCGGAGGGCAGGGCAATTTGGGCAAGGGCGGTTTCTCCGCCCAAACTGCATAGCCGCTGTTGTGCGATGGAGTAAGCCATTATTTTTCAGCAATAACCAACATTTCAAAATCTTCAGTTGTAAGTTTATCATTCCTTGAAAAGGCTCCAAGTTTTGCTCCATAAATATCAATCTTTTTAAAGCCTAATGTTTTTAATAACCATGTAATTTCAGATGGTACATAATATCTTTCATTACATTCCAATTCCTTCTTATTGCCAAAATCATCTTCTACTGTGGTAATATTGTGATCTCGGAAAGTCATTAAATCAAAAGTATTACTTCTATAGGTCGTATTCCCTTCTTCCGTTGTTGATGCACTAAATTCCTCAACTGAATGATATAGTGGAAATAATCCATTTAGTGTTGTAAAAATCAGCTTGCCAGGATCCTTTAATGATTTTGCAACATTTTTTAATATTTCATAATTCATTTCATCTGTTTCCATCAAAGGAAATGCTCCTTCGCAAAGCATTATTGCCAAATCAAATTCATTCTTAAATGGCAAATTCCTTGCATCATGTTTCTGAAAATCTATTTGCAGGTTCTGAGCTTTTGCTTTTTCTTTTGCCCGTTCCAATTGTGATTCTGACAAATCAATTCCTGTAACCTTGTAACCCCTTTTTACTAATTCAATCGAATGTCTACCGGTACCACATCCTATATCAATTATTTTTATGGACTTATTAGAATCAATTTCTTTTTCGATGAAATCACACTCACCAATTGTGCCTTGTGTAAAGTTTTCATTATCATACTTTTTACCATAGTTCTCAAATAAAGATTCATACCATTGTTTCATATTGATTTCTCCTTATCCTGGCTCGCTCTTTCGCACAACGTTCCGCGGATAAAAGAAGTTGCCGAAAGCAATTTGAACGGAACGAAGTTGTAATCATTTACCAATATCTCTTTCCAAAAAGAAATTTATCGGTTCCTTGCTTTTTAATTTTCCTTAGATTTTTTAGATGGGCATCTTCATGAATCGGTTTTAGAAAATCTAATTTGGCGCAAGTTTCAAATTCTTCACATTCCCAGCAGCCCTGAATATTCTTTTTTTCACAACATTTTCTGATTTTACAAAATGGAGGTCCGCCTCCGTCTCTACAAACTCTACTGCAACGTAATCTAACCATGGTCCCTAAAGTCGCATAACACTTTTCATAATCTTTGAATTCCTTAAAGTATTTAGATAATCCTTTAGAAACTCGATCAAACTTTTCCTGTCTTAATTTTTTCCTCAAATCTCTGGCTAAATCTGCAATCTCTCCTTTATAATTAATACAGTCTCCACAATAGAGTCCACAGTAGGCAATTAACTTTTTATCTTCATCCATCAATCTCAATACTTTCCTTTCTTTTATTGCTTTTATTCGCTCTTTCCTTCTGCAGGATATATTTCTATTAAATTAATTAATCCAATCTTACTTTATCTTTACTTACTACAAAAATAGTAAAAAATCCTCTTTTTATATAAAAGTTTTTGGTTTTATATTAATCTAAAACATATTTTATTTGACAATAATATGTTTATATGATAATATCGTCATATATAAAGGAGAATGCAGTAATGGAAGCGGCTATAAAGATGTTTAAAGCCTTATCCGATGAAACCCGTCTACGTATTTATTTGCTTCTACTGCAAGGTGAATTGTGTGTCTGTGAACTGGAAGCTATTCTGAAGATAGAACAATCACGCATCTCACATGCTTTACGCATTTTAAAAGAAGCTGATTTAATTAGTAATTATAAAACAGGTAAGTGGAATATTTATTCTGCAAACCAAGAGCTTAAAAATAACAAAATCATTCAGTCATTAGAAGATGAATTAAAATTATTCGATCAAGATTTAAATAATTTCAAAAAGTATAGAAAAAAAATATACGAAAAAAACTAAAAGGTAGTTGATGCAATAATTTTTATTAAAATATTAGGAGGGTGTAAATAATATGCTACTGGATGTACTAAACGGAGGCCTACTTGCTTTAAAAGAATATGTTGCCCTACATGTGTTAACTTGCCTTATTCCAGCTTTTCTTTTAGCTGGTGGAATTATTGCTTTTACTCCTCGTGATATTATTCTTAAATATCTAGGAGCAAAAGCAAAAAATATTATTTCTTTCCCATTGGCGGCAATCTCTTCCATATTTATTGCAGTATGCTCCTGTACTGTAATTCCGGTTTCGGCCGGAATCTATCGTAAAGGCGGAGCAATTGCCCCTGCCTTTATTCTTTTATGGGTTGCCCCTGCTTCCAATCTTTTAGCAGTAATCTATACTGGAAATATAATAGGGTATGACATGGCCATAGCCAGAATTATTACTGCTTTTATTACTGCTTTCGTTATGGGAACAGTAATGTATCTATCTTTCCGTAAAGAAGAAGCAGAGAGGATGGTAGAAGGAGAAGAAGGAGGAAACAACGACAAAAAAATTATTGCCGGAAAAGACATAATTTTACTCCTCTTAATTCTTTTTAGCTTACTTTCTCCTAATTACCTTATTACTAAGGGACCTTACTTGCATAAAGTTTATGTTTTTGCCATATCTATCTCTATTACTTTTTTATATGCTTACTTGGTTATTAAAAAAGATAGGATTTCCAGTTGGCTTAAAGAGACCTGGTGGTTTGTGAAATTAATTTTTCCTTTGCTTTTAATGGGAGTATTTATTGTAGGGGTTATCGGGAAGATTCTTCCCCAGCAATGGATAGAACACTGGCTGGGAGGAAATTCTTTGCGTTCCTCTTTTCTGGCCACCCTTATTGGAGCAGTAAGCTATTTTGCTACTATGACTGAAGCACCTTTTGTGGATACTTTGATGAAATTAGGAATGGGGAAAGGTCCGGCCCTTGCGCTGCTTCTTTCTGGACCAGGAATGAGCCTTCCTAATATGTTAGCCATAATAAAAGTATTTGGTCTTAAAAAAGCTTCGGTTTATATTGTAACTATGGTTATTCTGGCTACCATAAGCGGTTGGTTTTGGGGAAATTATATTTTTTAGGAGGTGAATAAAGATGAAAATTGAAATTTTAGGAACCGGTTGCCCAAAGTGTAAAAAATTGAGCGAACTAGCTGAAGAGGCGGTCAATGAACTTGGTGTTTCAGCAAAAATTACTAAAGTAACAGATATCAACAAAATTATCGATTACAAGGTTCTGGTTACTCCTGCTTTAGCTATTGATGGTGATGCAATGGTGGTAGGTAGAATACCCAGCAAAGAAGAAATTATTAAGTGGATTGAAGAGAAAAAAAATAAAAAAGAATGATACCGAAGGTGATAAAAATTCAGAATATTCTTGCTGTTCTTGTTGAAAATAAAAATAAAATTAAATGTGAAAGGATGCTGACTAAATGAAGAGAAGAAGATATCTTTATACCATAATTTTTTTAGTGCTTTTAGCTGCCGTTTTTGGTTTTAAAAAGGTATCTAATAACACTGAAATTAGTTTAACTCAAGAAGATGTAACAACCGATGAGATAAAAGTGACCTTTGTAGAGCTTGGTTCGGTTAAGTGTATCCCCTGTAAGCAGATGCAGCCAATTATGAAAGAAATTGAAGAAGAATATAAAGGACAGGTAAAAGTTGTTTTTTATGATGTATGGACTGCTGAAGGGAAACCTTATATCAAGGAATTTGGTATAAGAGCAATTCCAACACAAGTCTTTCTTGATAAAGATGGAAAAGAATATTTTAGACATCAAGGCTTTTTTGCTAAGGATGAATTAGTTGAAGTCTTAAAAATGCAGGGAGTTAAGTAATGATAAGAACCATGTTTGAATGGTTATCTAATTCTCTTCAATTGAATCCAATTATTGCCTTAACTGCTTCTTTTATCTGGGGGATATTCAGTATATTATTAAGTCCTTGCCATTTAGCCAGCATTCCTTTAATTATAGCTTTTATTGGGGAGCAGGGTAAGATGTCAACCAAAAGAGCTTTCTGGCTAGCAACGTCCTTTTCTCTGGGTATTTTAACAACTATTGCTGCTATCGGTCTTATTACCGGACTTTTAGGTCGCTTGCTGGGCGATATCGGTTCTTACGGAAATTATATAGTAGCAATAATTTTTTTCGTTATAGGTCTTCATCTTTTAGAAATTATTCCACTACCTTTCCTGGGAAAATTTAATCAACCCGTTTTTCGGAAAAAAGGGCTGTTAGCAGCTTTTGTATTAGGTCTTATTTTTGGTATCGCTCTTGGTCCCTGCTCCTTTGCTTATATGGCACCGATGTTGGGTATTGTATTTACAATATCAGTAACACAATTTTTCTATGGAGCTGCACTTCTTTTTGCTTACGGTATTGGTCATTGTTCGATAATAGTTTTAGCCGGCACCTTTGCAGAAGTTGTTCAAAGGTATTTGAATTGGAACGAAAAATCTAAAGGCACGGTTTTAATTAAAAAAATATGCGGTGTTCTGATAATTTTAGGTGGGATGTATTTAATTTGGAATATTTGAAAGGAGATTAACTATGGTTAAAGAAAAAAATGGAGGCCTAAATGTTTTTGAAAAATATCTAACGGTATGGGTCTTGTTATGTATTATTATTGGAATTATTTTTGGCAAGGTTATTCCCGGGTTAGCAAAATATCTTGATGGATTAGCAATTTATATTGGTGATGCACCGGTTGTTTCCATACCGATTGCAATCTGCCTATTTTTTATGATGTATCCGATTATGGTAAAGATTGACTTTGGAGAAGTGTTAAAAGCAGGAAAATCTATTAAGCCGGTTGGACTGACTTTATTCGCTAACTGGGCAATAAAACCTTTTACTATGTATGCTATATCTATCTTTTTTTTAGGTTTTCTTTTTAAAAATTTTATTGGGAGTGAGGCAATGGATTTAGTAAAACTTCCACCTGGAGCAGATTGGGCAGTGGGAACAATTCATGGGGCTGGAACTGTAGTGATAAACAATGGGATGAAATTGCTCGAAATTCCTCTGTGGAGAAGTTTTCTTGCCGGAAATATTTTATTAGGCATTGCTCCCTGTACAGCAATGGTTTTAGTCTGGGGTTTCTTAGCGAAAGGTAATGCTGGACACACATTGGTTATGGTAGCAATAAATTCTCTAACTATGCTTTTTCTTTATGGGCCGCTTGGTGGATTCTTACTTGGCGTAGGAAGATTACCCGTTCCCTGGCAAGTACTACTACTTTCTATAAGCATTTATGTTGCCCTGCCCTTGGTGGCAGGTTATTTATCCAGAAAATGGATAATAAAGGCAAAGGGCGAAAAATGGTTTAAAGAGAATTTTTTACATTTGCTTACCCCGGTATCAATTATTGCCCTTTTATTTACTCTAATCTTACTTTTTTCCTTTAAAGGTGAGATCATTTTAACTAAACCTTTAACCATACTATGGATAGCTATTCCACTTTTTATTCAAACCAACCTTATTTTTTTCCTCACCTATGGATTAGCAAAACTATTGAAACTTAATTATGAAGATGCTGCTCCATCTGCGCTGATAGGAGCAAGTAATCATTTCGAAGTAGCCATAGCAACTGCTATAATGGTTTTTGGTATATCTTCGGGTGCTGCCTTAGCAACAGTGGTAGGAGTTTTAATCGAAGTCCCGGTAATGTTAATGCTTGTTTCAGTCTGTAAAAGAACGCGGCATTTCTTTGAAATTAAACCTTAACATATTCTAGAAAAGGAGATGGAATAATAAAAATAACGATAATAAAGATATTATGGTCGGGGCGAGAGGATTTGAACCTCCGACCTCTTGGTCCCGAACCAAGCGCGCTTACCAAACTGCGCTACGCCCCGAAAAATGTAAGATATACTGTTACTATTCTATAATGTTAAATTATATCATAACCATCTATTCGAGGCTACTAATTTATTCGTATTGAGTATCGCGTATTAAGTATCGCGTTAAGAAAGAGAAAGAAAATAAATTAAGGATAATTAGAGAAAAGACTAGAGCATAACTTTTGCGTCTAAGCACCCTCGCTAAAGTGGACAGTAAATTTTCATTTTGTTTTTATTTAGTATAGTTATTTTATTTAATTACTATTTTTAATTTACTGGCAATGAAGGAAGCGGCAATTATTTTAAGAATATCACCGGGTAAAAAGGGAAACATTCCTACCATTAAAGCTTTTTTTACTCCTATGCCTGTAACTAAAGATAGTTGAGTTATACCGGTTATATAAATAATTACCATTCCAGATAAACCGGCCAAGAAATAATAAAAAAAATTCTTTTCTTTTTTTGCTTCTGTTATCTTACCAATAACATAAGCGGAAATTATAAATCCAAATAAAAATCCCCCAGTTGGCCCAAATAAAATACCTATCCCGGCTTTAAAACCGGCAAAAACTGGTAGGCCTATAACTCCCAACATCACATAAATTATCTGGCTTGACATTCCCATAACGCTTCCCAGGGTCATAGCAGCCAAAAGAGTAAATAAAGTCTGTAAAGTTAGGGGGACAGGATAAAGGGGAATCGAAATGAATGCACCTACTGCAGTTAAGGCAGCAAATAAAGAGATTAAAGTCATCTGACGAATATTTATTTTTGACATTCTTAAATCCTCCAATTTTCTGCTAAATTATTGTTAACCAAAATAATATCTTAAGTTAACGATAATGTCAAAAAAATTACTCGTTGTTTCTCTCTTTAATTTGTTCGTTTCCCCCTGACTAATTTCTATCTAGCGTCTCATATTTATTGCAAATCCACCAAAATGGCCTTCTTGTAAATAATACCGCAAAGTTAATTTACCAATTCTACCTAACTCATTGATGCTTAAATAATTCCCATAAGGATCTACACTCCCCTTGTAACGTTCCCCTTTCTTTAAAACAAGTTTATCTGTTCTGAGCTTATAGGATAATTACCTTTGTAAATATTTCCCAGATGGGCATCTATAGCGATTCCATCACCTGTTCTAAACTCCGTTTTATTGATAATACACCTTTTTTCTTTTTCCATCACTATTAATTGTCTACAATTCACTATACAGGTTTTTCCTAATTGAGTAGCTGTAACTGCGGCGTGGGAAGTTACTCCTCCTCGAGCAGTCAATAATCCATCACATTCGAAAATCATTGCTATATCATCGGGTACTGTATCCGGCCTAATCAATATTTTATTTTTTTGAGGATATTTTTTAGCAAGCATCTCTAAATCTTTCATATTAAAAGCAACAATTCCATTCATTGCTCCCCTTCCGATTCCAATGCCTGTACCGACTAAATGTATATGTATTGCCGGATCCGTAAAAACTGGTATCGTCTTTTTATTTTGTAAATTATAATTTCTGGTTTGCAAGATATATAAATCTTTTTTGCTCTTTGATTTAAAAGTAAATTCAATTTCTTGATGTTCATATCCTCGTTTATAAACTAATTCTTTAGCTAACCGGAGCAGCTCTTGGTAAATCTCAGGAAATTGCTCTTCCAAAGAATTGCCTTTTAAACGGGGAGATTTTCTATTTTGAAATTCAGAAACAGGTAGAGCGTGAACTAATCCAGATACTATATCTTCCCCCTGGCTCCGTCTGCTAAAATCACCATATAAAACAATTTCAGAACTTTTTTCGAAAGGTATCTTAGTAAAAATCACGCCGGTACCGGATTCAGAATTAATATTGCCAAAAACCATTTCTTGCACTATTACCGCCGTTCCCCATTCTTCGGCAATTTGAAGATTTTTCCGATATATTTGAGCTCTTTTATTATACCAGGATTGGAACACAAAAATAATCGCCTGTATTAATTGTTCAAAGGGGCATTCTTCAAACCTAACTCTATGTTTGTCTAAGAGATTTTTATAGGAAAAGGCAATTGTTCTCATCTCTTTGTCGCTAAAAGTTTTCTTTTCTTTTACTTTGTAAAGTTCTTTAAAATTTACCATGATTTTATCAAATTCATCGCGCATAATTCCATGGGCCATTCCCCAATTTTGCAATAATCTTCGATAAGAATCCCATGCTGCCCATCCATAACCAGGCAGTTTGCTTAAACTTTCGGCGATCTGATCATTCATTCCTATATTCAATATTGAATCCATAGCACCTGGCATAGAAATTACTGTTCCTGAACGAACAGCTAATAACAAAGGATTTTGCGGATCTCCGTACTTTTTTTTAGTAATTTTTTCTAATTCTGTTACTTTATCTTTTATTAATCCTAATATTGCTTTATACATTTCAGGAAATTGTTTTATGGCTGTTCTATCCCGAAACCATTCCGTAGTAAGGACAAAACCCGGGGGAACGGGGAATTTATAGGAATAAAGTTTTTTAAGATAATGGGCTTTTGCGCCTAAAAATGTTTGATTATCAACTTTTGGAGTTAATTGATTAAAGGAACTAAATAGCAATTTGGGGTCATATTTCAGAAGCATATGAATAACTTCAGGTTTTAATTTTTCCATCATAGCTCTTAAAGTTACCAATATCTGAGAAATATAATTATCTAAATGTTGAACCAAAAAAGCAGAAGAAATAACATCTCGATAGAATTCTTCTGACCTCTTATAGATAATATAGTCTTGGTTGGTCTCAGAAATATCTTTTTTTCTCACCTCTTTGATATATTGGGGTATAATTATTTTTAATAGTGAATTGAAAGGATTTATATAATAATTTTCTATAATCTCCTTAATATTTAAGGTAAGAAAATAAAAAATGTTTACAAATTGATCCATGGAAAAGGTTGATGTTTTAAAACTATAATGAAGCATCTCTAAATTTGAGTTAAAATTTTCACTGGAAATTCCATTTAGTTTTAATCCTTCTTTAAATAATTCCAATATTTTAGCAGCATTATGAAAACCATCAATAGTCATATAATCCAAATTTCTTTGATTAATTAATCTGTTTATAAGAAAATCTGCCAATCTTTCTAATCGAAAAATTATCCCCAGAGATTCAAATTTTAATTCAGAATATCTACCATACATGGAAGGAATCCCAGCAGCAATATGGCGTTTATAATAGATATCCTCATGAGCTTCGCTCTCCTTAGGATCCAGAATAATTCCTTTTAAATGAGAAATTATTGAAAAAATCTGTTTTATCGAAGTTGCATATCTTTCCTCTTTTAAATGCCTTTCTAAACTCTCAACTTCTTTAAAAGAAAGAAAAGATATTTTTTTTAAATCATTAATAACATCTTTTGGGTCCAGAGTATATTTACGTTTTAATAAAGCATATAGTTCGATAAGATACATTACCCGTTTTGTATTAGCAACGTCTGTCTTTTTTATTCCTTTAATATTTATCTCTATTTCTTCGATATCCTTTTTCAGCAAGTCTTCCGGTCCAATTTGCATTTTTTCACAAAGTTTTTGTACGATTTTGTGTACCGGGTCAAACCACTTACCTGAAGCCTTTAATTCACTCTGAACATCTAAGGGGAGATATTTTAACAGAGGCTGGGGATTGCCATTATACCAAAAGAAGAGAATTCTTTTAGCCAGTTCAATATGAGTATTATTACTTTCTGAATGTGTCTGTTTTCTTAAAAAATGGATCAACCTATCATTACGGTAAGATAACTTATCTAAAGAGGTAGTAATTTCTCGAATTTTACCTTCTGCTCCAATGTTACTAAAATAAACTGGAAAAAGATAGGCAAGTTGCTTTATTAAAATATAACAGGGTGAAAAATTACTATTTAGTAATTTACTAATATCTCTTTGAAAGAGATCATTATCGCAAATAAATATGCCGCCTATTTTTAAATTTACAATTAAGGCAGCTATTAATTTTCTGCTTGACTTTGGTGAGTATTCAATAAGCTCAAGCCATACTCTAATATTTTTTAGATGATTCTGATCTACCTGGGTTTGCCATTCCTGATCAATACCTAAAACTTTAGGATAAATAAATCTAAACTCAATTAAATGATTAATGAAAATATCTATTTTAAGTTTGTCTTGAGTTTGATATATTTTTTCTCCTAAGTTTAATATACATTCTAATATTTTTTCGGTATGTTCAGATTTTAATCTTCTGAAAAGTGAAAATGTCTGTGTTAAAAAAATATCTATATCTATTCCAGTAAATTTTTCTTTAGAAAATGATTTAAATGCTTGTGTTAAATCTATAATTAAAAAATCTCTTAATCCAACCATTCCGGGTAGACGAAGCAGATAAAATATAAAATAAATTCTTTCTAACCCTGGCCTGGTTTCCATAATAAAATCACGCAATTTATCGGTAAAACCATTAAAATTAAGCACTTTTTTTAGATCTTCCCAATTCTTGGCTGTAGCTAATTTTTTTTGCATTTCACTAATAACTTGTTTTTCTTTTTTAGAAATAGAGGTATAATAATCTTTATCGAAAATTTTATTTTCTTTATCGCGCCAACCTTTGAAGTCCAGATTATTCTTCCAAAAATCGAGATTCTTTTGAAGGGATTTCTGGAATAAAAATTTCAGTTTAGTAGAATAAATTTTATCATGAGCAAATGGGGTAGGAATAATTTTTAGAAAACTTGAAGCGCGTATAATTATTTCCTTATCATCATTCAAAGTCTTCTCTAAAATATTAATCGCTTCTGTAATGAGAGAGGAAAAATCAATTTTTGCATTCTTATTCTCATACAATAGCTTTACAAATTCCAATAAAGTCTTTAGAGCTCGTTCTTTATTGTGGTAGTCTAATCCTTTATTTAAAAAATTCTTAAATAAATTAACTATAATCTTTAAAGCCTTACCTGCTTCTTGGTGAGATTTATAAAACCATATATCGTTCAAGGCGATTTCCCTAAGCTGTTCATTGAGCAACTTTAAGTTAGGAATAAAACGATAAAATTCATTCAAAAAATTTATTGTCCGTCGGTGAATCCCAAAGAAAGAAGAAGAAAGCTCTAAGAACCATCTATGTTCTGCCGAGAAAATCTTTTTCTGAGCTGATATCTGTTTTGCATTTGCTTCTGATTGTGGCATTTTACCTTATCTAAATCCTCCGCAATAATCTTCTTTTCTTTTAATTTATTTTAAAATAGTTCCGGAAATTATTTCCGCCAGTTCGCTATCTTCTTTTTTTAAAATCAGGGCTCCTTCTTCGTTTATATCTACCGCTTCTCCCGTAATAATTTTCTCTCCTGTATCTACTCTTATCTTTCTTCCCAGAGTATGGGAATATAGTTTCCATTCCTTCAAGATAGAAGAAAATTCTCTTCTTTTTAATATTTCGTAATACTTTTCAAATTCCTGTAAAAAAATCTGTACTAACTTAACTCGTAAAACCTCTTTGCCTGAAGCTTCTTTTAAAGAAATTGTATTCTCTTGAATATTTTCAGGAAACTCCCGATGACCTATATTCACATTTATACCTATTCCCACTACTACCCAGTTTATTATATCTAACTCGGCACTCATTTCAGTTAGTATTCCACATACTTTTTTCTCACTTATTAATATATCATTGGGCCATTTTATTTGAGATTCAATTCGAGTGCATACCTTGATAGCCTTTACTACCGCTACTGCAGTCATCAAAGTTATTCGAGATATATAAGAAGGAGAAAGTTGAGGGTATAATATTATGGAAAGCCAGATACCTCCGGCAGGTGAAAACCATTCCCGGCCTAATCTCCCCTTTCCTGCACTCTGCCTTTCAGCAATAATTAATGTACCTTGGTCTGTTCCCTCTGCTCTATGTAAGGTTTTCTCTTTAGCCATTATATTGGTAGATTTTAATTCGGGGAAATAGTATATTTCTTTGCCGACATAGTTTGTGGATAATCCTCTTTGAATTTCTTGCGGAAGTAAAAGGTCAGGACGAGAAACCAGGCAGTAACCCAGATTTTGTTCGGATGTTATTTTATACCCCATGTCCTTTAGTTTTTGTATCTGTTTCCAAACTGCCACCCGGGAGATACCTAATTTTTGGGCCAGAACTTCACCTGAAACATATTCTTTCTCTCTTAAATATTTTATTGTATCGCCTATCATCTTTTATTTCCTTCCCCATTCGCATTATTTTAAACGGGAGGCTAATAGCTCGCTGTCTTTATCTATATCTCTAATCTGCTTGAAATCTATTACAAAAGAACCCTTACTCTCCAATAAACTCATTAAATTTTTTAAGGTTTTATCGTTTCCCATGAACCATGGAATGATAAAAGCAATAGTCTTTTTTCTTTCCAATCCAGCACATCGTTTTATGTAATTGATTAATTCAGAAGGTAATTTACCTTTAAACATACTTGAAACCGGGCAGCCCACCAAGACAAATTCATAAGGCAATAAATTACAATTAATTATTCCTCTTTCCGCTTTAATTACCTTTAGTTCATTTCCTTTTCTTTCGACAATAGACAATATTTTTTTTACAAATAATTCTAATTTTTTATTATCTCCAGCATAAATTAATGCTGCTCTCAAAATATTCCCTCCTAATCAAATATTACCTTTTCTACCCCCTGTAACTTATCCAATATTTTACTGGTAATCAATTTTAGATGTTCTGGTCGCTTGACAAAATCTAAATCATCTGCCGGTACATTTAAAATGGGGCAAATAGTAAAATTCTCTATCCACTCCTCATATAGAACATTTAACTGATTCAAATATTCCTCAGAGATAGTTTTCTCGTAATCTCTCCCTCGTAGGGAAATTCTTTTTAAGAGAGTGGGAACCGAAGCCTGAAGATATACAATTAAATCCGGAGGAGTAAGAAATTGGGTCATTATACTAAATAATTCCTGGTAATTTTCGTAATCGCGACCCTCCATATATTCCTGTTGATTTAAATTTTTAGCAAATATGTCCACATCTTCGTAAATACTTCTATCTTGAACTACAGAGGCAGGATTCTTTAATATTTCCTGATGATGACGAAATCTCTTGGACAGAAAAAATATCTGAAGATGAAAACTCCACTTTTTCATATCTCCATAGAAGTCCTCTAAATAAGGATTGTTCTCTACTACCTCATAATACGGTTTCCAACCCAATCTTCTACTTAAGAGATCAGTTAAGCTTGATTTGCCACAACCTATATTCCCTGATACTATAATAAATTTCTTCATTTTAAACTATCCCCCTTGTAAATTTCATCAATAACATATTTAAGGTCTTTGCTTTTGCCTACAAAATCAAGATTGTTAGTGTTTATTTTAATCAATTTTATTTTTTTATAATTATCAGGATAAGAAAAAAATTCTTCATAAGCCAAATTCAATCTTCTCATATATTCAAAAGATATTTTTCGCTCAAAAGGCCGATCTCTTAGTGCTATCCTTTTTATTAAGGTTTCTGTGCTCGCTTGCAGATAAACAACTAGATCTGGTCGAGGGATATCTTTAACCATAATTTCATAAAGGTATTCATACATGGAAAGTTCATTTCCGTAAAGATTCAGATGAGCAAATATCCTATCCTTGGCAAATAGGTAGTCAGAAAAAACTGATTGATTAAATAAATCTTGCTGGGCTAATTCTAATTGTTGTTTGTAGCGGCTCAGCAAAAAAAATATTTGAGTCTGGAAGGCGTATCTTTCTATATCATTATAAAATTTAGATAAAAAGGGATTTTCTTCCACCACCTCTAAATTATGTTTTGTATTAAACCTTTTACTTAACAATAAGACTAAACTTGTTTTTCCTACTCCTATAGCTCCTTCAACTACAATAAATTTACTCTTAAGTTTATTCATTGATTACTCCTTTTTTTGGGAATCAAGCTGATTATTTTTTCTTTCGTAATTCCACTCATAAGTTGAGTACTTATTTTCTAAAAGTTCTTTGGAAATTTTTTCTTCCTGTTCAATTAATTTACCTTCCACTAATATTACTCCAAACTCTTCTTCAAAACCTCGGGGAAGAATTTCTGATAATTCTGAAAAATTTATCTTTTTCTTTAAAATCTCTTCCAAGCTGGTTGCTTTAAATCTTATTTTAAGCCTTTTTCTTATCTTAGCTGAGGGAAAATTAAATACAGAAAACAATTTATCTTTCTCTAATTCTATCAATAAAGAACCGTGTTGTAAAACTATTTCTCTTTTTCTTACCTGGGCAGAACCTACAATCTTTTTGCCTTTAACCTGTACCTCATATTGAGAGGGAACAGAAAAACAAATTGATTTAAAATCAGAATGACGGATTTCGGATTTTTCCCCTTTAAGTAAAGGGTTACTATTTAATTTTTCTCTCAGAGGAACTAATTCAGCCGTTATTCCTAAATAAGAAAGACCTCTAATCATTCCCCCGCTAATCTTCTTATAAGTCTCTAGTATAGAACCATTAACCAAAGGATGATTTTCTTTAATTATAAAACTATAGGTTAATTCTTTATCATGGAGAACTGCTTTCCCCCCGGTTGGCCTACGGACAATGTCAATTCTCATATCCTGACAAACATCTATATCAATCTCTTTCTTTAGATCCTGAAAATAACCCAGAGATACAGCC
The DNA here is from genome assembly GCA_003575245.1 of Candidatus Atribacteria bacterium 1244-E10-H5-B2. The sequence goes on from NMQN01000510.1 coordinate 16,455, forward strand.
GGGGGAGACCATTGATAAAATCTGATAGTGGGAGGAACCAAACCCTCCCGGTGAGCTATCATTATTGCTTCATCAATAGCCATGTTCATAAAACCGGTATGATAACTATCTTTTATTAATCGCCATTCCATTAATTTTATCCTTTCTGTTTGAATTTAATTGTCCGAATAAGCGGCTTGATAAATCAATTTCCTATATTAATATATCATGATAATAAATTAGAGGGGTAAAAAAATCCACTATGATATATTTATTCTATAATATTATATCAAAATCCTTCTTTTATTAAAATATAAATTTATTTGCAATACACCATATAAAATATTTTTTAGCTTTTTAGTGAATAACCGTTTATGCTTATGTTATAATAAGTCATATTATTAAAATGTTTTTTATTTTAGATTAATTGATTTTTTATTTTTTGTACAAATTTTCAAGGAGGGTGTTAAAATGAGTCCCGATTTTTTAAAAAAATTGTTCGGAAAAAGAGAAGAAGATTCCTCGGGAGTGATCTGGATTTATTCTCAATGTGACAAATGCGGAGAAAAATTTAGAACCCTTATTAGAAAATATAATGACCTCTCTCCCACTTATAAAGATGATGGACCGGCATACATGTTAAAAAAAGAATTAATTGGCGCTTCTTGCCCTAACCGAATAAACCTGTATTTAGAATTTGACCGAAGTTATCGGAAGATATCAGAAGAAATTACCGGCGGTCATCTCATCACAGAAGAAGAATATCAATCTTAAATTTTTAAAAATATTCTATAAACAATTGGTAAAAAAATCTTCTTTTTAAAAATTTAAAATAACTAATTTAAAGAGGAACAAAAAATAGAAAAACCTATTTCTCTTAAGATCTTTTCTGTTTTCTTTTCATCTTTTATAAAGAATAAATGAGTCAAACACTTACAATCTGAAGAACCAAACCCTTTTTTAAAAGACACTTCTCCTAATTGACCTACTCTAATTTTTAAATCTTCAGATACATTTATTACTAATATATAAGTAGCTTCTGATTTATTAATAATATTTATAATCCATTTTCACCTGCCTATTAAAACCATATCCCCAACCTTGCAACTAACATCCTCGGCCATTACCGGACATTTCGCTTTAAATAGAAAAAATATAGATTTATCTTCTTCGGAGAGGGATTCATAATTTCCTTGGCCTTTGCTGATAATCAACCCTGTGTCCTTATATAATTCCACAAATTCCGGAGAGCAATATTTCATTATAGTTCCAGGTGCATCTGAACCGCTGGAAATAATTTTAGCTACTTTATTTATTCCACAAAAT
>NMQN01000726.1 GCA_003575245.1 Candidatus Atribacteria bacterium 1244-E10-H5-B2
TCCGCTGTCACCTTGGGTTATCTACAAAATCTTTTTTTATTATATCTTAATCTCTATTTAATTGAAAATTTTTTTAGAAATATATTCTAAAGTACAAATTAAAAATATCGTAGATTGTCCAAAATAATGATGAAAATAAACTCGGCTTTTTAACATTATCCTTGGTATATAAGTTTACTTTGAGATTCTTATTTATTTTGTTTCCTTTTCGGTGGGAAATAAGTGCTCCAAGTTCTTCGGCTGAAAGGAAACAGACATCCGGCCACAGAGTAACTACCTGATCTAATAAAGCATTAAATCCTTTAAGATTTAAGGCAACTTTTTCTTGCTTACCAATATAATTTTGAGCATGAGTTGAAAGGATACAGGGTTCCCCTCGTCTAAAAGCTCGTTTTATCTCAATTAAGGCACTTTTATAATTAGCTTTAACGCTTTTCTTATTAGATTCACCCCAGCCTGATTGGCACAAATCAGGATCATAATGAGCGTTTCTGATTAAAACAGTAATTCCGCCGGTTAATTTCTCTCCCCACCGAAGATGCCGAGATATCGAACGCTCATTCTTACTTACGGCCACAGTCTGCTCTGAAGATACTTCAAGATAAAATATTTTACTATTTGATAAGACCTTTTCGGTGGTCTTATCAAAACAATATCCAGGAGCTACGAAAACTGTCGGTTTAAATCCGAACATATTCCTAAAGATGGTAATTCCTTGTTGGATAAGCCGGTTTTGTTCGATTAGAGAGATAGGAACGGAAGGAAAAGTTGTAACGTCAATATATTCGCGAGCAAAATATCGAATTTCGGGTATTTGTTCTATTATTTCCTCGCCGCCCTCTCCGTATTTAACTTTTCTTTTGTAAAAACCTTGGATAAAATACTCATTGTTGCTTCGAAGATAGCTTAACCAAGCTTTATGATTAAAATGATCACGACCATGAAATCCTAATTTTAAAATACCAATTTTGCACCCATCCATCCAGGCTTGGATAATCTCTGGACGATCGCGATAAGTAGGGTAAAAAATATATACCCTAAACCCTGATTTTCCAATGGCATTAAAATCAGGTAAAGCTGTGTTTATATAAGCATTTAATATAGCTAGTCGACCACGACTATCTTTGTGTTGACTTAATATTTTTGCTAAGTTATTTATTTCTTTGGCAGACTCACCGATACTGTTACTCTTTAAAAAAACAGAACCCCAGTCATCACTAGAAATGACTAAAACAGGATGATTCGTGTTGATAAATATTGGCTCGGAATTATGCACATATAGATTGAAAACCCTCATCAAGTGTCCCCACGCTATTCTCAACTTATTCGTAATTTGTTTTCCAAAAATTCTTAAAAGTATTTTCTTTAATAATTTTTTCATTGCGTCTTTTTCAAAACAAAGAACCGATGCCAAGAATACAAATTTTCATATTTTCTCCCCTTTTTCGCATTCTAAGTTATAAGATACGTTCAATAAATGAACTTAAATAGATTATATTACAAAAATGCTTTGATTTCAAAATTTATAAATTTATCGTTCTATCTTGCATTTAAATCGGTAAATTGAACAATTGAATAACCTTGCAACTTGCACCCTATTTTCTTACTAAAACGTCTCTATAGAACTAAAACGCATAAAAGCAGTTTTTGTAATAATCTTAATATCTAACCACAAACTCATATGCTCCACATAATATTTGTCACACTTCACTTTGGCTACTAAATCTTCTCCACCTGTCCTCATTACCTGAGCATATCCCGCAATACCCGGCATAGCCCTATGAATCCCCGCCTCGGTCCTCATCTTAATCAACCCATACTGCATATAATGTGGAGGCCTGGGCCCAACCAAACTCATCTCTCCTCTTACCACATTAAATAAATTAGGCAGTTCATCTATAGTGAATCGCCTAATTATTCTCCCCACTCTAGTAACATACGAACTATTTTCTCCTAAATCCTCTTTAGCCCCATCCGGCGTTCCCATACTCATACTCCTAAATTTATAAACCATAAAAGTTTTATTATCTTTCCCCACTCTCTTTTGCTTAAAAAAAACAGGCCCCGGAGAATCCAACTTTATTAAAACTCCCACTACCACAAACAAAGGAGCTAAAACAATCAATAAAATTATAGAAAAAAATAAATCAAATACTCTTTTTACCATCTTACAATATCTTTCTATCTTTTAATATAGTATTTTCAAAATTCCATTTTGGATTATAACTAAAATATTTCTTAGCCTTTTCAATAGAATACACATTATCCTTAGTCAACTTATAATAAATTGAAAGCAATCTTTCTTTTCTACATGAAAATATTAAACTAAGCAATTTTACTCCAAGATATACTATACATTTTGGGATTTTCATAGTAATACGATTCCCGCCCACCAATTCTCGGAAATAATTCGATAAATCATTAAAACTATAAACTCTATCATCCGATATATTAAAAACTTCTCCAAAGGGAACTCCGCCCTCAATACACGCCCCCACTACATCAATCACATTATTTTTTGAACATAAAGATATTTTCTGCTCCCCATCTCCTACCCTATAAAAAAACTTATTCCCCCCTATTAATACTCTTCTATTCACATTCCTTAAAAAATCTTCACTATAGACCGGGGTAAGCCGTAAAATAATAATTGGCAGCTTATACTCCTTATTCAACTTCACTAAATAATTCTCAGCGGCTAACTTGCTCTTTCCATAAAAAGTAATCGGCCGACATTCATCGCCCTCAGATATAACCCCATCTCTTCCTCCCCTGCCATACACTTCTATAGTACTAAAAAATATCGCTCCCCTAAATCCAGAATTACTTTTATTCCCCATAACAGAATTAAAAATATTTTTAGTCCCTTCAAAATTAATCTTCATAAAATTATCAAAAGAAAGGTTTGGTGAGTTTTTATGTACTAATGCCGCACAATGAATTAGATAATCAAAGCTTAAATCTGAAAAAAACTGCCTTATTTTATCTTTATCAGTAATATCTAGCTTTACATACTTAAACTGCCCGCGCTCGCCATCTTCTTCTCCCCCTTTGGGTTCTGCCCTATCGACTCCAATAACATAATAACCCTTATCAATAAATCGCCTCCTCAATTCAGACCCAATAATTCCATTAACCCCGGTTATAATAATTTTCTTCATTTAAATATTGCTCCAATTTTTAACTTTCAAGGCAATTCCATCTTATCTGCAAAATAAGATACCACCAAATCCCCTTTGCTACTAACTCCCTATTTTAATTTTTTTATCACTTACAGTAGGTCCCCACAGATAGGATTGTGTTACTTTGCCATTCGGGTTAGTAAAGACATACGATGCTCCAGAACCTTTTCCCAAAATACTCTCTGTTCAAAATTTTCTCTTACAAAAAGAATACCCTTATCACCCATGGATTTTAACAAATCCCGGTTATTTTCTAATTTATGTATTGCCGACATCAAACTTTCCTCGTTAGCTGCGGGAATCAGTATACCTGTTTTTCCATTAATTATAGCATCTCTCGGCCCGGGTATATCCGTTGTGATTATAGGCACACCCATAGCTTGAGCCTCAATAGCAACAATACCAAAACCTTCGCGATAGCTGGGCAATAATATTACATCCATCACCGCCATATACTCCGCTACATTAGCTTTCCATCCTAAAGTTCTAATTTGTGGATGATTGTGAATCACCTCAACAACTGCCGGATTTAGTCTATGCTCCTCTTCTTCCATGCCAACTAATATAAGAAATATCCCTGAGTCATTCTGAGCTAATCGTTGAAATACGTTTATCAATTCATTTATTCCTTTATCTTTGGTAATTCTACCAACAAATCCATAAACAAAACTACTTTCGTTTAGATTAAGTTCGGCTTTTATACGATTACGCCAAATTCTTTTTTTAGCAATATCAAATTTCTTCAAATTAACCCCATTAGCACTACCATTATATATAACACTTCCCTTTTTACGCGGATATAAATCCTCTCTTATTGCAAATTCCAGATTCCCATTGCTGTCCGGAGCAATATCGGTACTGAAAAAACAGGTAAGTTTCTCTACCGATTTAAATACTTTCTTCGTCAGGCTACTACTCCCAACATAATAAATCCCCCACTGGCAATACAGCCTGATTGGGATACCTGCAATGAATCCAGCCAGGGACGAAATCAGCGCTGCCTTAGGAGTAGAATATTGAATCATCCTGAATTTTTCTCTCTTGAATAACCGGTACAATTTCCACCAACCCACAAGAGTAGACCACCACCCTATTTTCCTGGTCATATGTACAGGTATATACTTGAGTTCCGGTGGACAATCCCGCACAAAAATAGGGTCATACTCGCAAACCACAGTCACATCAAAACCATTTTGGGACAAATACACCAACTGCTCCAGGAGAAATGCCCGCAGAGTTATGGATACAGTAGTTATTACACATATTTTTATCGGTTCAGAGCTCATAATCTGTCTTGGATTTAATAATCTACTAAATATTTCTAATTGTTTTTCTACTATTTCTTTTTCATCAAATAATTTTTCTGCTCTTCTCCTCCCGGCATTTTTCATTTTCTTCAATAATTTTTCATCTTCTGCTAATTCCTTAATCTTATCACTCAAATTATTAATTGAATTTACCGGAACTAAAAATCCTGTTTTTCCATCAATGACCTCTTCCCTTGATCCTCTTATATCTGTTGCGACAACCGCACACTCCATTGCCATTGCCTCAATTATTGACCTTGGCATGCCTTCCCTGTAAGAAGGTAAACAAAAAACATCAGTGATATATAATATGCTATTTATATCATCTCTGTGCCCGGTGAAAATTACATTTGGGTTATCACTATATTTTTCTAATTTCTTTATTGTATCTCTATCTCTTTCACTTTGTTCTATACCACCTACTATCAGTAGTTTTACCTTTGCCTCATCATTAAAATTTGCACCATTAAAAGCTTCTAATAAATCCATTACGCCTTTTTCTTGCACCAATCTTCCGACAAAAGTAATTATTTTATCATTTCTTTCCAAATTGAATTCTTTATATAGTTCATCAATTTTATCTCTTTCTATATTTATTGGATTAAAACTTTCCTGTGTATCTACTCCATTGCTTATTGTTAATATTTTATTTTTATCAATAAAATGATTTTCTAAAGCTGTTTTTCCGTCTTCTTCACTTTGAGTAAAAATAAAATCGGTAAAATATTTAGCTAGATACTTTTCTATCTTTAGAACTATATTATATTTAGTGCGAGACATACCTTCATGAAAATAAAAACCATGTGCTGTATATATAATTAGCGGAGTAGCAGCTAATTTTGCAGCAATTCTACCCAAAATGCCAGCAGCCGGTGTGTGCACATGCACAATATCATATTTACCTTTTCTTGCAATCTTGTATATTTCAATAATTGATTTAAAGTTTGAAATAAGGTTTACTTTTCTATCAATATTTACAAATTTAAAAACATATCCTTTTTTTTCTAGTGTCTCGGTTACCTCTCCTCTTGAGCATGCTATCTCAACTTCATACCCTTCCTTTTCCAATTTATCTATTAAGGGCAATAATAAATCTTTTACAGTAATATCTACAGCACACAATTCTAAAATTTTTGGCAATTTTCTACCTCAATCTATATTATTTTTCATTAGTTTCTATTTTATGTTCGTTTAAATCCATATTTTTCCCTACCTTAAAACTTACAAATTCCTCTTATACCACTCTATCGCTTTCTCCAACCCTCTATCCACATCATATTCCGGATGATATCCTAATACTCTCTTCGCTTTGCCAATATCAGCATTAGAATGCTTTATATCTCCAGGTCTCTCAGGTCCATAAACAGGCTGAATATCAACCTCTAATAGCTTACATATTTTCCAATATAATTCATTTAAACAAACTCTTCCTCCATAAGCAACATTGAATACTTCTCCTAAAGCCTCTTTACCAGCCAAACAAGCCTTTAAATTTGCCTCTATAACATTTTCTACATAGGTAAAGTCCCGAGATTGTTTTCCATCTCCATTTATAGTTGGCGCCTCTCCACTTAATAACTTTTTTATAAATATAGGGATTACTGCAGAATAAACCGAATCACAATCTTGTCTCTTCCCAAAAACATTGAAATATCGCAGACTTATAATCGGCAGCTTATATAATTCATAAAAATTCCGGGCATATAATTCATTTACTTTTTTAGTAATTGCGTAAGGAGACAATGGTTTACCTACTCTATCCTCTGCCTTTGGTAAATCAGGTTCATCACCATATACCGAAGATGAAGAAGCATATACAAGTCTTTTTACTTTATTATCTCTGGCAGCAATCAACATATTTAAAGTTCCGGTTATATTTACATCGTTAGTGCTTCTCGGATCATTTATAGAACGAGGAACGGAGCATAAAGCAGCTTGATGAAGTACATAATCTACACCATCACAGGCTTCTTGGCAAGTAACAAGTTCCCTTATATCTCCCTCTATTAGCTCGAAGATAGGGTTATCTAAAAATTCTTCAATGTTTCTTTTTTTTCCGGTAGAAAAATTATCTAAAACTTTTACTTTGTATCCTAAATCTAATATCTTTTCCACCAAATTAGAACCAATAAAACCTGCGCCCCCGGTAACTAAAAAGGAAGATTCTTTTTTAAAAAGATATTCTTTGCAATCTATCACCTCATAACCTCCAATATAAATAACTCAAGTCTTCTGCTTCTTTTTTGTTGAACATCCCTTTTATATCTATCAACACTAACTTATCGTCTTTATATATATTTTTTAAATCTTTAAGGGTTATGTCCTTAAATTTTTCATGGGGAATCGCAAAAATTACCGCATCCACATCAGTAACATCTTCTACCTTGCTAAGTTTTAATCCATATTTTCTTAGCGTTTCATTTTCATCAGCAAGAGGATCCACTACCTCTATATTTACTCTATATTCTTTAAGTTCATTAATAATGTCTATTACTTTACTATTTCGAATATCAGAGCAATTTTGCTTAAAAGTAATTCCCATAATTAAAACTTTACACCCCTTAATTTGTTTACCTGCTTTAATAAGTTGCTTTAAGGTATTCTCGGCTACATATTTCCCCATACCGTCATTAATTTTTCTTCCGGCAAGAATAATCTGTGAAAGGTAGCCTATTTGCTCAGCCTTATAAGTTAAATAATATGAATCTACACCTATACAATGACCACCTACTAATCCGGGGGTAAATTTTAAAAAATTCCATTTTGTACTGGCGACTCGAAGCACTGCCTGAGTATCAATATCCAATTTATTAAAAATAATAGATATTTCATTCATAAAAGCAATATTTATATCTCTTTGGGCATTTTCAATTACCTTTGCTGCCTCTGCTACTTTAATGCTTTCTGCTTTATATATCCCTGCTTTTATAATTAAACCATAAACTTTAGCAATAATATTTAAGGTCTCTTTGTCCATTCCGGAGACTACTTTTTTTATCGTCTCTAACCTATGGAGCTTATCTCCGGGATTTATTCTTTCCGGGGAATATCCTATTTTAAAATCAATTCCACATTTCAATCCTGATTCTTTTTCCAAAATAGGTTTACAAATATCTTCTGTAACTCCCGGGTAAACAGTAGATTCATATACCACAATAGAGCCCTTAATTAAATTCCTTCCTACTATTTTGCTCGCTCTGATTACTGCACCTAAATTAGGAGTCTTATCAAGATTAATAGGGGTTGGTACCGCAATTATATGGAATTTTGCTTTTTGTAATTCTTTCTCATTAGAAGTTAAAAAAGCGGTAGTTTCTTGTAGACATTTACCGCCTACTTCATTAGTTGCATCGATACCTTTATTATAATCTTCAACCTTCGGTTTATTTATATCAAACCCTATAACATCCACTTTTTTAGCAAAACTTATAGCAAGCGGTAAACCAACATAACCTAAACCAATAATGGATATTTTTTCTTTCTTATTTTTTATCTCTTCGTATAAATTCATTTTGATAACCTGCTTCTTGTAATACCTAATGATGAAACAGCGATTATTAGCCAAACTATTTTTTGCCTATGTCTAATGGCTGTTCCAAAGTTTGATACTCCCCAAGCAAAAGTTCCTATTATTATTAGTAATATCAATATTACCGCCCAGAAAGCCGGATTATTATATTTTTTAAGATATTTTAATCCTTTCATTAAATAAAATACCAGCACCAGGTAGAGTAAAGCATCTATTAAACCTAATATCTGACCAGGCGATGAAATCATCCAGGGAAAAGGTGCCAATAAAAAGTACACCATTCTTACAGGGGATTGTATAATTATTTCTAATATTGAATTAGGAGTAAATCCGACTAAATATGCGGCGCCACCCCTAGCCACTAAAGTTACTTTATTACTCATATAGTCTGGTGAAAATACCAATCTTAAATCGCCCGGGAGTTTGTCCATTAAAAAGGGATTAAATATTATGATCATAATCACTAATGTTACCAGTAATTGCATCGAATGTTGGTGGTGTTCCTGAAATTATAGAAAATGGCAGAGACGGAATATTGGTGCCTTCTGAAAATCCAGAAGCACTTGCACGAGTTATAAATAATTTGTTAGAAGATGACGAATTGCGGGAAAAATTAAGCCAAGCTGCTTATAAGAAAGTAAAAGAAAAATATTCTATAGACAGATATAGTAGAAATATACTTAATTTATATAAAAAACTTTTAATATAGTGGAAAATCTTCATATATAACGGTGGAGATGAGAGTAGCAATAATGTAGGAGGAAATCCTTTTTGAATTTATCTGACTGCAAGAATCTAAAGAATAACCAAATGAGTTATAGCTTAATGATTCTATTAGGAATTGTAGCTGGCAGTTTTATAGGATTGGGCTCAACTACTCGTGGGACTGATTTTTTTGGATTATTTTTTATCAGTATTTGCTGTTTTATATTTATGACAATCTTATTTGAACTAAATGACCCTGTTCTAAAAAAAGTACTAATTATTGCTTTTGCTTTGCGTACCGGGTTAGCATTATTTAATGCGTTTGTTTTACATCTTCCTGATAGCACGCAGGATGCTGTGGGTTTTGAGCTAACAGGTTGGGAATATGCTACAGCGTGGAATACGGGCTTGGAAGCAAATGTTACTATTTCACGTTATGCAACCATTACTTACACTAAAATAATAGGAGCAATCTATTTCATTTCAGGTAGAGTTCCTCTAATAGTACAATTTGTTAATGTTGTATTAGGAGTATTAATAGTTTACTACGTTTATAAAATAATTATAGAGCTTGGAGCAACAAAAAGAAGTGCTCAAATTGGGAGTGCAATAACTGCCTTATTTCCTACTTTATGTTTATACTCAGCTATAACCTTAAGAGGGCCTTTTACCTCTTTTTTTGCGATAGTATCTGTTTTTTATTTTTTTAAATGGCTAAATAGTGGTAAGGTAAGTAAATTAGTTTTAGCAGCAACTTTTCTGTTATTATCTAGTGCTGTATTTGGAGCTATGATTTTGATAGGAATTGTGTATGCAATTTTCTTCATTTTTTATGAAGCGAAAATAAAAAAATGGAGACTTGTAAGCAAACAAAGTTTCCTTGGTATATTTATAGTAACATTAGTGATCGTAATATATGGTTCCTTTTTAATGGACAAACTCCCAGCTAATATAAGTCTGGTATTTTCACCAGACTATATGAGTTATAAAGTAACTGTAGTGGCTGAGGGTGGCGCGGCGTATTTAGTCGGATTTACTCCTAATTCAATATTAGATATAATTATACAATCCCCTGTAAGAATGGTGTACTTTTTATTGGCACCTTTTCCATGGATGATTTCATCGCCTGGTCAGATATTAGGTTTAATAGATGCTTTACTATACCTGGTACTGGTATTTTATTCAATAAGAGGATTAAAATATCTTAAAAAATAT
>NMQN01000543.1 GCA_003575245.1 Candidatus Atribacteria bacterium 1244-E10-H5-B2
AAGGTCTTCTGACAGATAAAAAAATAACGCTAGAATGGCTTGGGATTCACTATGATATCACGAGAGAACGAGTCCGACAGTTAGAATTCAAATTCTGGCGTAAGCTTCGAAATCCTGTCCACGCTCCCACCTTTTCCAGAGCTTTAATCTATAATATTATGAGCAAACAAGGAAGCTTAATGATCAAAACAGATTCTCCCGAAATGTTAACCATAGGTTTCCTTTCTAAATGCTCAAGAGTACCCTATGCAACACTTTCACATATCAATTTGGTGATCTTGGGGGCTTTACCAAAAGATACTATACTAATTAAACCCAGGAGATTACTCCTTGATAATATTGACTCTGTTTCTATAATAAACCAGTGGGAATCAGAAGGTCGACTCTGTCTCATTAAAAGAGATTTGCAACTTTTTGCCGAGAGCATTGTAAGATTTTACCTAAAACGCCTTAACAAAGAACAAAAAGTATATCTAGCCTTACGAACTATTGGAAAGCCCGCACTCGGTGCTAAAATAACAGAAGTATATAATTCTCTTTTCCCCGAGCACCCATCCACCGAGTACAACATTCATGCTGTGCTCAGTCTTGAGAAATATGGTGTAGTTTGGATCGGGATTCGCAGTACATTTGCGCTTAAAGAATGGGGATATGAACATCCATCAGAAACCCTTTTTAATACTGTAACAAAGATTGTAGAAGAAAAGCATAAAGAAACAACTCGACCAGTTCCTTTTAAGATAATAGTTGCAGAAATGGAGAAATATAGACAGGTTGTGAAGAATTCCAGTTTAACGATCGCCTCGCATTGTAATCCTAACCTACATCGCATCGGTAAAAATTCATTCATTCCCAAGAAACCCGATGAGGACAAGAAGAAATTTTCGAAGAGGAATTAGATAGAATTCTAAGAGATTTTCAATAATTTCAAAAATTATGTTGTGGCTTACCTTAAGGAACTCAGGATCTTTACAAATCTACAGAATTGCTATAAATAGAAAAGGCGTACCAAGACAATAGTCCGGTAACTTTTAGGTCGTCCTGGAAGAAAAAAGAAGAGAAATAATAAAAGAGTGGATTGGTTCCGGAAGGATTGAAGACATAAACAGCAAGTAAAGAATATTATTAGGAATTAGGAAAATTTTACTTGTAGCTTTATTTCTTTTATAATATAATATAAAAGAAGGAAATAAAAAAGGGGCCTTAGAGATTCCCCCATTTTGGAGAATTCTAAGACCCCCGAGAGGCAAAAAGAAAAAATTCTTTTTCTTTAATACCATCTATTCCTCCGCAAGATATTCACAGTATGCGGTGGATAGGCAGACAGTTTTCTATAGTATTTTTTTTCACCTCTTATCTAAAATTCTATAACATTTCATAGGCATTTGCAAGTTTATAAGAAAACTGAAGAAAAGTATCGCTTTTTGCCCTCCTTGGTTCTTCCCTCGGAGGTTTTTTTATTTTTAAAAGGAAGGAGTAGGAAAAATATGGAACATCCAATAAGGAGCATCAGAATAAACCGTCGATTAACTCAAACCCAGCTCTCGAAGATATTAAATGCGTCTCAGGCTCAAGTGTCGGCTTGGGAGACAAGCGCAATCCCTGTTCCAAGTCATATAATTAAGAGCATAGCTAATATTTTTAAAAAAAATGAGGATAAAATAAAGAAAGAATCAGAGAATCTTTATGCGGCAAAAAAGAAAAAACTCAGGAAGTATTTCGAAAAATAAAGATGACCGGATTTGTGGGGATAAATCAAATCAAACAATAAGGAGGTTTGGCCTTTTTTGCTGGTCGCTTTTCCTATCCCCCGGGGAGATGAGGTAATTATATATGACAAAAATTAATGGTGGGGCAAACCTTTGGGCAAGGCAGACAAGTGGTTTTTCTTTTGCCCAGTTATTTGAGGTGATTATATGAGAAAAATAGTTAGAGATAGGATTTTAGAAAAATGCAATTATCGATGTATGAAGTGTGGTATTAAAGATAATTTGGAGGTAGATCATATTATACCATTATCACGTGGAGGCAGAGAAGATGAAGCTAATATGCAGATTCTATGTAGTAAATGTAATAGAAAAAAACATAACTATATAGATTTTAGGCAATTTTTTATAATTGGTGAAAATCCAGAATATATTTTTACAAAAAAAGATTTTCCCATAAATGCTTGGTCTGCTAAAGAATTTAAAGAGATATTTCTTTTTATGTTTAAAGAAAATGATAGATTATTTGGAATTGAAAGGGAATACATTAAGGTAAGATATTGAATGAAAAATAAGGGCTGGACAAAATTTCATAGAGAACAGTTTAGCCATTGGGTATCAGAGAAAAAACCTTGGTGTGATGGCTATGCTTGGACTTATCTATATAATATGGCTAACCATAAACCAGGAAAGGCTAATTTTAGGAATGAATATATCCCAATAGATAGAGGTCAATTTGTAACATCCAAAATAAAATTAGAAACTACTTTTAGCTGGACACGTAGACGCTTAGATAATTTTTTGAAAGCCTTAGAAAATGATGAAATGATAACATACAGAATAACAAACAGATATACCGTCATAACCATTATAAATTATGAGATATATCAGGGTGATGGTAAACAAAATGACATACAGAACAACAGACAGATTGCAGACAGATTGCAGACAGATGACAAACAGGTGTCTATAAACAAGAATGAAAAGAATGGTAAATATGACAAGAAGAAGAAAGAGAATATTTCCTTTAATTTTATTAAAAAAGAATTTATTAACCTGACTGAAGAAAAAATGGAAGAATTTGACGAGAAGTATACTGAGGTCGGTATTGACCTGGAACTAGCGAGGATGGAGAATTGGCTAATGGAAGAAAAAAAGAAAAGAGATAATGGCGAAAGGAATAAAATACCTAAGGACTATAATCGTTTTATACATAATTGGCTTAGAAGGAGTGATCAGGAATAATGGAATATTTTAATAAACAAATAGAAAAAGTTGTTATAGGCTGCATTCTATTGAAAGGGGAGCTATACGAAAAAATAATTGGCAGGATAACAGTTAATGATTTCACTCAAATTATTTATAAGAAGATATTCAAAATATTTGGAATCCTTTATAAAGATGAGATAAAAATAGACATTATAACCGTTAGTGACTACGGATATAAAAATCATATATTAGAGGCCGGGTTAGGAATTTTAACCGAAATACAAAATTCTGTGCCCACAGTAGAAGCAATAAATCAATATCTTAAATCTCTAAAAAATTATACTTATAACCGGGCTACATTAAGAGCTACTGAAGATTTTAGGTTGGGCAAGATAGAAGCCGGAAAATTGGAAGACATTATAAATAAGATTAAACCACCCTATGAGATAGAAAAAGAAACCAATAAAGATATCATATTGAAAACGTTAGAAGAGGCAGAAAGGGGAACAGACTTTAAATTCCCGGAAAACTTTGAAGGACTAAATAGGATAACTGGTGGGTTTGATAGGGGAGATTTAATAATTATAGGTGGTTACCCTTCCAGTGGGAAATCAAGTCTCTGCACCGATTTGACTGTAGGATTTTGTGGACTTGATCATAATGTTTTAGTAGTTACCTTAGAGGCGGCCACTAAATCGAATATGAGAAGGATATTAGCTAATACGCAAGGAATCAACACTATGAGGTTCAGGTGGGGTAATTTAACGGACTTGGATAAGGGAAAAATGGAGGCGATGATACCGACAATTAACGATATCTGGAAATATAACTGTATTAGGGCCTATACAATGTCAGATATCATAAGGGCAATATCAGAATATAAGCCGGACATCGTTATAATCGATTATCTGCAAAATATAGCCGACCCAGAAAACCT
>NMQN01000288.1 GCA_003575245.1 Candidatus Atribacteria bacterium 1244-E10-H5-B2
TAGTTCCTACTAAAAAACAATTAAATCCTTTTCTCTGTCATTTTATAGCAATAGACCCCAAGATGAGAAAAAAACAATTATCTAAATTATAGACAGCTTGATATACCCAATCCGATGAATATTTATATATTCTAGAGGGGTCTAAATCGGTATAAGATGATACCCAAAATGTTCCGTCAGAATGTCTCACAATAGAACTTACTTCGTGAGTATTCTCTGTCACAATAATACTATCTAAACTCAAATCAGAAGCATTTATCTTTAATACAGCCCCCTCATAGGGCTTTGTAGGATAACTACTTACACCTACATATAGAAATCCATTATAATAACAAAGATCTGATATGTGAAAATAACTTGGATGGTCCTCTGATATATCTCTTGAATTCTGTAATACCCCTGCTTTTGAATATTTATAAAGCACACTCGTACTTGTAGTATATATATATGTACCATCACTGCATACTCCCTGATTGGCATTATCAGCAAAAGAAGATACATAATTTATACCTACATCTACAAAATCAGCAGACATTGGGTTACCTTTGTTAATAGCTGTTCTTAGACCAGCAAGATAACTTGATCTATCTATTGCAGGACATCCTATATCAATAAGTGCCATTATAGAACCACCTTAAAATCTGTAAATTGATTATTGATATCTTCTACATTTATTTTGTTCTCATCTACCCTTATATCCTCATTCCCAAACTTGTTTTTCATCACAGGACATAACTCGTCTTTTTTACTGTCAACACTTAAAATGTCATCCAATTTGGTTAATGTTTTTGTATCAAAGATTTTTTTAATATATTTAGATAATTGTTTTTTTCTCATCTTGGGGTCTATTGCTATAAAATGACAGAGAAAAGGATTTAATTGTTTTTTAGTAGGAACTAATTTTTGTAGTTCTTTTGCTTTCTCTGTTAATACCCCATCTATATTTTCTTTTTCTTCTTCTGTTAGTTCTCGTGCAAATACATCAATATACTGTAAGGCATAAGTTTTATATGTAGAATCTGGGTATAAGTCTAAACGAATTAATAATTTCCCTTTTCGTATATGTGCCCCTGTTGGATTAAATTTTATTTTCATATACCATCTAACTATCTCCTTAATCTAACGTAATATTCAAAATTCCAGCAACCATAATTTATCTTCTCAGAAATCCTTTTTCATACTCCAGTAATTACGGATAAATTTTTCAATACTGGGAGCTTGTTTATTTGCCTTTTCTGTTGCTTTTGTTTCTGCTCCTTTATCTCCACAAGTGTAATAATATTTTTTCCCGATTTTTCCATATTGGGCAAAACATCTATTATTTTCTTTTCCTATATGTAACATCATTTATCCTCTTAGTCTAAAGTAACATCCAACGCTCCAGCAGCATATTCAGCTACATCGTCAATACCGATTACTCTATTAGGGTCTATCGTTGCCCAAAGCAATGTATTTGTCCCATCTGCTGCATCTGAAAGATGGTTTAGTAACAAGAAATGTGTCAACGTCCCCCACGAAGCAGTCGCAGTATCAAAGGTTATAGCTGCCGTATTCTCTGATGCTCCAGCAGCAGCGGCATCCCAGCCATTACAAACCTTACGAGCATAAGCACCGCCTGTTACCTCTGTTCCTGATACTCCATCATCTGTAGGACTTGACGTAAATAGAGCTACATATAGATTATCTTCTGGAGTATATCCTCCACCAGTCTTAAATATGTGGTCTAATAACTTATTGGCTAAGTTATCACATATTCCACCAGCACTAAAGGTTACATCTATATCGCCTGCTTCGATATACAGGTTAGTCCCTATAGGGCACGCCTTACTTTCTGTAAAATCTCCGTGAGCTAAAAAGTTACCACCTGTGTCCGCATCATAAATAGCCCAATAATCAACAGTTCCCCAATCGGCACCAGCTTGTGGAAAAATTATTTGACCTGTATTCTCTGTTGCTCTGCTTGCTGCTGCATCCCAAGTGTTTGCGACTATTCTTGTATAACCAGTACCCGACACTTCTGCACCACCATCACCTGCATCAGTAGGATCACCTACAAATAATGCTACATAAATATTCGCTGGTACTGAAAATGGTGTAGTCTTCAATACGTGATCTAATAATTTAATTTCTAATGCATTACTTAATGAACCTGACATAATTAATCATCTCCTTTCTTTCTTGATTTTTTAATTTATTTGTGTTATAAGTTATTTACGGGGGTCTCCATTATTTTCTTCCCCTTTTTTGAATTACAACTTTTACATGCAGGCACTATATTCTCTTTTACATTATTGCCACCTTTGCTTATAGGTATTACATGGTCTCTTGTAGTATCAAATGAATCAATCAATTTCTTCCCACAATAAATGCATCTACAATCATGTTTCACTAATATATCCAACCATTCTTGAGCAGTTAAAGTATTAATAGTATTTTTTAAAATTGTTCGCCTTCTATATTTGGCTCTTTGATGAGTTGCTTTTCCGTTTTCGGTTTTAGAATAATTTCTTTTACGTTCCAAATCTTTTTCTCTAATTATCTTAATATGACTTTCTCGATATTCTTTACATTGTTTTAAAATATTTTCTTTGTTTCTCTTATAATATTTTTTATTATATTTTTTCATATATTCTGGATTTTTATTTCGCCATTGTTTTTGATATTCTGCCATATATTTTTTTCTATCGAACATTTTTATTCCCCTTTTCTTACAAATTTGACATTCACCTAATACTATGCTATATAATTTATTTAGGAGGTATTTTCAATGAACTTCATTAAAAAAGTTTCCAAAACTTTATTATTCGTATTAATTATTATTGCAATTTTAGTCCTTATTTATTTAGCTATACCCAAGTATCAGATACATAGTGTTCGGGTCGATGATGATACTGTCGTTGTTACCAAAATAAACACTATAACCGGTCAAACGATTACAAAAATAGAAAAAATGCCTAAATATTCGCCAAACATTCTCGATAGATTCTTCTAAAAAAATCTATCTAATTCTCCGCCCTTAATTAATTCTTCCTCTTCAAAAAATCTGTCAAGATCACTTACACCTTCTATTTCTATTGAGGGTATTACTTTTTTTTCTTTTTCTTTCCATTCAATATAAAATAAATATTCCTTCAAACTTATTTCTCCATTAAGGAAGGCCTTTGCATCTCTCCAAGCTAATGAGCCTGGAACAAAAACTTTCCAAGCACTCTTGACTTGTTTCAGTGCTTTTGTTTTTTCCCAGTCGTTCCTAGCAGTGACATAATTAAATGCTCCTCCCAATATTTGCCCTACAGGAGATAAAACATTAGTGTTTAATACGATTCCCCATGGTAACAAGTACCTTTCGTAAGAAAAATCAAACGCTTCCTTTAATCCCCACAATATCCCCATAATAATTGCAGTTCCCTTAATCCAGTTTAACCTATCGATTGGTCTCATTAGTTTACCCCTTGAAGTCCTACCAGTCTTTGTCCTAGTATAGGATTCATGGAGGTGCTTTGTTAGATAATTCATTGCCCAACTTTGTAATGTAAATCCTGCCCTTTTAATATAACCCCTAAATACTTGGGGCATCCCTGTAGTAAAATAGAGCCATTGGGATAAACTACCTGCTTCTTCTGCTTCAGTAATTATATCTTCTTCTTTCCATAATAATTTATCTAAGGGTACATCATGTTTTTTGGCATACCTTTCAGCATATTTATAGAACCTTGAATTTTTATCTTCAGAAAGTTCAACCATATCTTGTGCGTAATAATACCCTGACTTCATTGCTACATCTACATTGGAGAGATATTCGTTCCCTACGTGGGATAATTGGTAAGGTTTCAATCCCCACCTA
>NMQN01000391.1 GCA_003575245.1 Candidatus Atribacteria bacterium 1244-E10-H5-B2
AGTTAAATAATTTACTCCGTCAATTAATTAAGGATGAAGAACAAGAGATATTAAAAATTCTGCAAAAAATAACCTCCCTTATTGGAGAAAGGGCACAAGAGATTAATGATAGTGTTTTAAGTCTGGGCGAAATTGATTTTATTTATGCCCGAGCAGTATTAGCCGATAAAATGAAAGCAGTAGAACCAAAATTAAACCAAAATGGTTTTATTAATCTTATCCAGGCAAGACATCCCTTGTTACAATGTCCTGTCGTTCCCATTAATATAAATTTGGGAAGAGCTTTTAATATTTTAGTAATTACCGGTCCCAATACAGGAGGTAAGACAGTTACCTTGAAAACTATGGGCATACTTACTCTTATGGCTCAATGCGGATTACACATTCCCGCTGTGGAGGGGAGCGAGGTTTCTGTTTTTAAAAAGATATTCTGTGACATAGGAGATGAACAGAGTATAGAACAAAATTTAAGCACCTTTTCTTCTCATATGAAGTATATAGTTCAAATTTTAAGGGAGGCTGATTCTGAATCTCTTGTACTACTTGATGAATTAGGTGCAGGCACAGATCCTACAGAGGGAGCAGCTTTAGGTATGGCAGTTTTAGATTTTTTAAGTAAAGAGAAATCCAGGGTAGTAGCAACCACTCATCATGATTCTTTAAAGACCTATGCATATTTAACCAAAGGAGTATGCAATGCTCGCGTTGAATTTGATGAAGAAACCTTAAAGCCGACATTTGAGATTTCCATCGGATTACCTGGTAAGAGTTGCGCTTTTATAATTGCCCAAAAATTAGGTTTAGCTCTGGAAGTAGTTTCTCAGGCTCAGAGTTTTCTACCCCAGGAAAAAATTAAAGCAGATAGTTTGATTGAAAAGATTGAAGAAGACAGAAAATTAATCAAGAAAGAAAAAAATCTGATAGAAGTGGCTAAAGAAGAGAGTATCAAAATTAGAGATAAATTAGAAAAGGAATTAAACAAAATTGAGGAGAATAAAAAGGAAATAATTCTAAAAACTTACCATGAAGCAGAAAAGATATTAAAGGAAACTCAGAATAGAGCTGAAAATATGATAGAGAGATTGAATAAAAAAAAATTTTTAAGTAAAGAATCCAAAGGTCCCTTGTTAGAGCAAATGCAAGCAATTAGCAAGGAAATAAAAGATGAGATAGCGAAGATAAAGCCGGAGAAAGAGTTGATTAAAAATCAAAATATTGAAATAGGAGATTATGTATTAGTTAAAAGTTTGAACAAGAAAGGGATAATAGTTTCTATTTCTACCAAAAGTGAAAAATGCAAGGTTCAAATTGATAATATGAAAATGCTAATCTCAATTTTTGATATAGAAAAAGTAGATAAACTCAATAAGGCAGCGGAAAAATATAGCCATATTGGGAATGGTTTTGATAGAGGTTTAAGCGGAAGGGATAGTTTTTCTTTATCTAAAATAAAAACCTTTAGAAATGAGATCTCTATTCGCCAATTAACTATTGAAGAAGCATGGCCTGTGTTAGAAAAATATTTAGATGATGCTTATCTGTTGGGAGTTTCACCGGTGTACATAATTCATGGAAAAGGCAAAGGTATCTTGAGAGACGAGGTAAAAAAAATGTTAGATAAAATTCCTTATATCAAATCATTCAGGACTGGAGATACAAAAGAAGGAGGGATTGGAGTTACAGTTGCATATCTTAAGAAATAAATGCAGGTAGCATATAGATAAAAGCGCAAAGGTAGAGCGAAAAACGCAAAACTAAATCCGTATCTCGTATCGCGTATTACGTAGAACAAAATAAGTAAAATAACACAATTTTCAGAAGATAGAATTTGAAATGTAATATTTTTAGGTATAAAACCTATCAAAACAAATTCAAACACAATACTCAATAGGTCATCGGGCGATACGAAATAAAAAGTTTTAAATTTTGAATTATGGTTTTACGCTTTTAGTTTTAAGTTTTTAACTCAATATAATAAACATAATATACGTGTTAATTCTAACTCTATCGGATACGTAATAAATCATTCATCTTGTTTTTTATATTTTTCTCTAAGTTTATTTATTAATGATTGAAGAGTCTCTTCTTTTTCTTCTTCTAATTTAGTTTCTACGGATTCTTCCTCATATTTTTCCTTAATTGCTTCGATTTCTTCAAAATAAGGTTTTTTAATTTCAGGATATTCTTCTACTTTTGGTGTTTCAAAATATTTCTGATGAATTGTACAAGAAGATGTAGGTTCTGTGCCCTTTGTAAAAGTTACAGTTAATCTTTCAGGACAAGAATCAGTAGGTAAAAGCCCGGATTCTTTACAAACGAAAATTTTAGTTATTTTATCCGGTTGGAAGAAATCTTTTTTCTCATTGTTTTTAAGTGCGTTTTTCATAAATTTGGCCCAAACCGGGGCAGCGACTACTCCACCAGTCATTTTATTTCCTAATGGTTTTCTATCATCGTTTCCAATATAAACTGCAGTAACCAAATCCGGAGTAAAACCAATAAACCAAGCATCGACAAAATTATCAGTAGTACCGGTTTTTCCAGCTGCCGGTCTACCTATTTTGGCATTCCAGCCAGTCCCTCTTTTTATTACTTCCTCCATCATATTGATAAGTACATAACAAGTCTCTTCTTTGAATACTTTCTTTTTTTGAGGAATATTATCTTTTATAATTTTACCTGAATAATCTTCTATTCGAATTATAGATAGAGGATCTACCCTAACGCCTAAGTTAGCAATGGTAGCATAAGCGGAGGCAATTTCTAAAGGACTTATCTCAGAAGTGCCTAAAGCCAAAGAGAGATCCGGACGAAGTTCACTTTTTATTCCTGCTTTACGAGAATAATTTATAACTTTTTTTATTCCCACTTGATCTAATAGTTTTACACCTACCACATTTATAGAATGTTCAAATGCTTCTCTAAGAGTTACCGGTCCGTTAAATTCTTTTTCGTAATTTTCAGGAGACCATCCATTTTCGAAAGTAATCGGAGAATCTTCTATAATATTACTGGGAGTAAATCCATTATCTAAGGCAGTAAGGTAAATAAAAGGCTTAAAAGCAGAGCCGGGTTGGCGGTAAGCTTGAGTTGCTCTATTAAATTTACTTTCCCCAAAATCTTTTCCTCCCACCATTGCTTTAATATGACCGGTCTGAGGTTCAACGGCTATTATTGCCCCTTCATGTCCGGATTCTTGAAGTGCTTTTTCAGCAAAAATTTGCATCTTTAAATCTAAGGTAGTATAAATTTTTAATCCACCTTTGTAAACTACATTAGCTCCATATTCTTCTAAAAGTTGAGAAAGAATGAAAGTGGAAAAATAGGGAGCTATAAGTTTATCTCTTTTATTGCTATAATTAAGTTCAAGGGGACTTTGTTTGGCTTTTTCCATATCCTCTTTAGATATGTAACCTAATTTAAACATTCTATTTAATATGATATTTCTTCTTTTTAAGGACACTTCCTGATTAAGAATTGGTGAATAATAAGAAGGTCCACGGGGGATTCCTGCTATTAATGCACATTCTGCAAGGTTTAACTCCTGTACATTTTTGTTAAAATACATTTTGGCAGCAGATTGTACTCCATAGGCACCATGTCCAAAGTATATTTCGTTTAAATACATTTCTAAAATTTCATCTTTGGTGAAAGATCGTTCTATTTGTAAGGCCAACAAAACATCTTTTAATTTTCTATTCAAACTAATTTCTCGAGTAAGAAAAGTATTTATAGCTAATTGTTGGGTTATTGTGCTACCTCCGTGGGGTTTGACCTCTTTTTTTAATTGTAAAATTATATTTTTAAAATTTTCCCATTGAGCTCGTACAATTCCCCGCTA
>NMQN01000611.1 GCA_003575245.1 Candidatus Atribacteria bacterium 1244-E10-H5-B2
AGAATAAATTATTCCTGCTACTACGCCTAAAACTGCAATAAGCAAAGCCCACTCCATTATTAAAAACCCCCTTCCTATTTGTAAAGAAAAGATACTAATTTATCCAATATTCTCTACGATTGGTAGAGAATTCAGGTTATCACCCCCCTTCCTTATATCACCGCTTTTTAATTATCTTTATTATCTTTTTGACATCTACCCCATCTTTCATTTTAATCGGTTTGCTCCCACAAATTGGACACACCAAAATTATTTTTCGCCTAACACTGAGTTACATAATAATCCGGTGCCTCTGAAAATAGTATATCTTCTGGACTTAAAGTTAATACAGATTGTTTTTTATTCCCTCCACCACAACCCACTAACGACAAGACTAAAACTATGACTAATACTATTAATAAAATTTTCCTTTTCATTATTGTTTTAATTACCCCTTTTTCTTTTCTTCTTTTCTTCTTTTCTTCTTTGGTCGAGAAATAACTTAGTACTGCTATCACGACTAACATGACTAAGAATATAACAATAAAACATCGCCCCATTATTTAAATCCCCTTCCCATTATTTTAAAATGGTTTCCTCTAAAATTTTGTCCAGTAGTATTTTTTTGCTTTTATGAATTTTTAAATTAATGCTCAAATATCCGTTATCATCTACCGATATGTTTATAGACGAAGGCTCGGTTATTTCTATCTTTTTTTCGATTTGCTCAACTTCTTTTAACTTTTTTAAAAGAGGAGTTTTTTTCCTCTCTCTTCGATCTTCTATCCCCTGAAATGCTCTTCTAATGATATCGAAAGTCGTCTCTAACATTGCTTCTTTATTCTCGAAAAATTCTCTCTTGTTATCGAAAGAAACTAAAACTCCAAGTCGCCTGCTTACTGGCTCATAATTTCTGACGAAGAGAGGAATTTTATCCCCTAATTTACCGTAAGCAATTTTAGCCCAAACCCTTAGATTTTCTACTTTCTGAGTCGCAATATAACAGAATAGCAAACCCCGAAAAGAATATTTTATATAGCTTTGTAAATACTCTTTTCTGATATCTTTATTCAAGCTCAAAATATACTGGTCGAGTTCATAAAATAAATCAACAGTCCACGCCAACCGATTCCCGAGATGATGTTCTTCGTTAAATTTCATCACTTTTAATCCCCCTTCAATTTTATTTTTTCGCTCCTCTAACAATTGCGATTGAAAATCATAGTCGACGACCTCTTTCTCCATATCTAAACTCCTTTAAAATTCCCCTGCTCCCCAGAAATGTCACAAACCGGAGAGCAGGGTCAAGCTCAGGAAATCACCAACGAAAACCCGAGCTTGCTAGTTCTTTGCTGTTAATAGACTTTTAACTTTAGTGAGCTATGATCATAGGCAATCCCCTGCTACTTTATTTAGGAAAAATAAACCATAAACACCACCACCTATTAAATACCCCCTGCCCCCTCTGAAAAAACGTTTATTTAAGGGAGCAGGGGACGGCAACCCGGAGAACTCTCGCCAGAAAGTCCGGATCACCGGGAATAGTTGCGACGTGTCGTTACTATTTTCCCGCTTTCGCGGGAATGACAGAGATACGCTTCACGAGATACAAGTTCGATAAGTCAAACTCCCCCCACGGGGAGAGAAATTAGTCGTTAGTGAATAGCGAATAGTCGTTAGTATATAGTATGTGGTATATACTATATCCCGATGGTTTTATAAGATATTCGATACTCAATATGTTTCACGAGATGGGAGAAACGAGTTAGTTAACCAGTTAACTAACTAACGATTTAAATTAGTCGTTAGCGAATATTCACTATTCACCTGCTTAATTAGTTTTTTATATCCCTGCCCCCGGGAGAGTGCCTTTCGGCCCAGGGAGCAGGGGACCGGCAATCCGACTAAAAGCACCGACTCAAAAGCCAGAGCGCCGGGATAGGATTCCTTTTATTTTTTACTCTCCTGGCCACCTTCCGGCCTGGCCTAATTTAATTATGAATTTTTTAACCGCCTGGTATAATCCGATTAAGAATCTCCTCATTTTCTATGATCATCACCTTTTTTAATTTATTAGCGATCATCTCTAATCTTTTTTAAAATCCTTCTCTTTTGTTAAATCATATTTTCTTATATCTTCTTTTAATTCTTTGCCTGATTGATAAGATATTAAGGCTATTACCAATAAAATTAATATCGGGATCAAACACCACCACATAACTTTAATTACCCCCTTTCATTTTAAATTTTTTCTTAAATAAAAGCCTAAACCTATTACTATCACTAAGATTATGAGCAAAGTCCACATATCATTTAACTCCTTTCCTGTTATCGCCCCCTTTAATTAGTTCACTTATTTATCTCCCTTTCTTGATCGAGAAATAAATTATCCCTATTACTACCGCTGTTACTACGCCTAAAACTGCAACAAGGAGAAACCACCCCATTATTTAACCCCCTTTATTAAGTTTACTTTGCCTATCCCCTTGTAGCCAACCCGACATACGGATTCCCTTCTTTTGGAAACGGTATTGCCATTATTAACTCTGACAATTCTTCTATATCCTCTTCGCTCAATTTATACCTATATCCTTTCAAAATTTCACAGACCTTTTTTTTGTATTCTGCTTTAGTCAATTTTATCACCTCCCTTTAATTATCTTTATTATCTTTTTGACATCTACCCCATCTTTCATTTTAACCGGTTTGCTCCCACAAATTGGACACACCACAATTATTTTTCGCCTACGCCGGCACCACCCGCAAACTAAGCATTTATATCTTGGATACATTTTAAACCCCTTCTAAGCGTCAATAAATTTTTTATGCTTCCCTTCTTCTTCGGCTTTCTCTTTCCTTTCAATAAATCCCTCAATAAGACCTAAAGCACTTAAATATTTATCTCTTTCTTTTTCCGTCAGTTCTTCCTTCTCCAATTCCGCCTTATAGAAAGCCCTTGTTTCTTCTAAAGACTTTAGCTTTATTAGCGTCATTCTTTAGACCACTCCCTTATATTTTTATTTATCTAAGTATTTAATCGCATCTCCAACAGTCTTAATTTTTTCCGCATCTTTATCCGGAATTTCTAAATTAAATTCTTCCTCGAAAGCCATTATCAATTCAATTATATCTAAAGAATCTAAACCCAGATTATCAAGAAAAGAAGAATTTTCGGTAATTTTGCTTTCATCAACTCCTAATCGATCTACGAGTATCTTTTTTATTCTGTCCACAGATTCCATTTTATTCTTCCACTCCCTTTTATTATTTAATGATTCGTTCAGAATACCCCTAAAAACCGCTCAAATTCCGCTCTGTTAGCATTTCTTTAACCTACTCGATACCTTTCTATCACCCCCTTTTTAGCCTTTTATCCTTAAAGTTATAAGATATAAGGCTTTCGCTAAAATCAGACCTTCAAATTTCGCTTTTAAGCCCCCTGTTTTTTCTAATAGGTAATATCATAAGCGAAAAAATCGTTATTCCCTTTATAAATTACCGCTTTTTTAGATTCTTCCGGGTCTTTGATAACTTAACTATTGGATCTCTCCGAGATTCCCGGTTATCATCATAGACTTCTTGAAGTTCACTACCGCAATCAGGACACTTGCCTTTATACTTGTATTTCATAGCCCAGCCATAAAATACGCCCTTACATTTAGGGCATAAATATTTAGGCATTATTTATCACCTTCCTTTTGCTCTGATAACATAACCCTCTTTAACCAGTATCTTCTCTGGTATTCTCTTATCCTCTCCGGATATTTTTTATAATATGCTTTTAGCCAATTTTTATTGTAGTCCGGATTCCTGACCCGCCAATCTCTGAGATATCTGTTTTTCGCTT
>NMQN01000859.1 GCA_003575245.1 Candidatus Atribacteria bacterium 1244-E10-H5-B2
TCCAAGAAATAATGGACAAGGAATTATCTTTTGGACTCAGATATCTCAAAATGCAAGAAAAAATTGTTTTAGGAGAATTTTGAATTAAAAAAACTTTTAAAATATATAAAATAGATAAGAGAGGTATTTTGGCTATGTTTGAAAGCATCAGAGAAGAAGTATATAAGGCACATATAAGCCTTATGGAAAATAATTTAATCATATGGACATCTGGAAACGTAAGTGCTAGGGATCCTAAAACCGATCTTATGGTTATCAAACCGAGTGGAGTGTCTTACGACAAATTGTCACCTGATAATTTGGTAATTGTTGATTTAAATGGCAATATCATAGAAGGAAACCTAAAGCCTTCTGTAGATATGGCAACCCATCTTTACGTTTATAAACATATGCCAGATGTTATGTCTGTTATCCATACACATTCTACTTACGCCAGTGCCTTTGCGGCTACAGGTAAGCCAATTCCGGTTTGCCTTACAGCTATGGCAGATTTCTTTGGTCGTGGTATACCTGTGGGAGAACTTGTACTGATAGGAGAAGAAGAGATAGGCAAGGAAATTGTTAGGGAGATCGGTAACTCAAAAGCTATAATAATGAAGAATCACGGACCTTTTACTATAGGTGCAAGTGTTAATGAGGCTTTACAGGCTGCAATATTTTTAGAAGAAAGTGCAAAAACTCTAATCATGGCTAAAATTTTGGGAGAACCTCAGTCTATTCCAGAGTCTATGGTAAATATACTTCATAAAAACTATACTGAAAAATATGGACAATAAGGAGATAAATATTATGCGCAATGAATATCTTTTAGGTACAGATATAGGTACACAGGGCACAAAGACAGTACTGGTAAATCCTGATGGTAAAATAATCTCTTCTGCATTTTCAGAATATGATGTAATAAAGCCAAAACCTTCCTGGGCAGAACAATGGCCGGATGTATGGGTAAAAGCCACGTTTGATACCATTAGAGAAACGTTAGAGAAATCAAAAGTGAAACCTTCCGATATCGCCGGAATTGCCTTGAGTGGACTTTATGGCGGTTCAGGTATACCAATTGATAAAGATATGGAACCTATAAGACCCTGCCTTATATGGATGGATAGACGGGCAACGGATGAAGTACAATGGGTAAAGAAAAACGTTGATAAAGATAAGATATTTGAAATTACCGGTAATTATGTCGATTCTTACTACGGATTTACCAAGATGATGTGGATCAAGAAGAATGAACCGGATAATTGGAAAAAGATATTCCAGTTTATAACACCCAAGGATTATGTCATATACAAATCAACCGGAGAAAATATTACAGACTTTTCATCTGCCGGTAATATTGGTGGCATCTTTGATATTAAAAAAAGAGCCTGGTCAAAAGAGATGTGTAATATACTCGGTATCCCTATATCCATGTTACCACAGCAAATTGTAAAATCTGCAGATGTTGTGGGTAAAATAACCAAAGAAGCCTCGAAGTTATGTGGTTTATTGGAAGGAACACCGGTGGTAGCTGGAGGCATAGATGCCCCGGTGGCTTCTTTAAGTGCCGGTGTCCTAGAAGAGAAAAGCCATGTTGCTATGGCCGGAACCTCTATCTGTTGGGGGGTTGTTCATAAAGGACAACATCTATCTCCTAGATTAGTAAGTTTTCCCTATGTGGCTTACGATGACGAAATGATATATACTTTTGGCGGAGCAGCAACAGCAGGTGGTATCGTTAGATGGTTTAGAGATCAATTCTGTGTTAAAGAGCGAGAAGCCGAAAGAGGATTGAATATATCAGCCTACAGACTCTTAGATGAAGAGGTAGAAGATATTCCCCCTGGTTCGGAAGGACTTTTGTTATTACCATATTTTATGGGTGAACGTTCGCCCATATGGGATCCTAATGCAAAAGGAACTATAATAGGTTTGACCTTATACCATACCAGGAAGCACATTTACCGAGCAATTTTAGAAGGTGTAGCCTATTCCCTGCGTCACAATATAGAAGCAGGATTAGAAAGTGGCCTGGAGTTGGCAGATGATTGTATTATGGTAGGAGGGGTAACGAAATCTCAGTTGTGGTTGAAGATATTTTCGGATGTAACTGGATATCCGGTAAAAACCCTCATCCAAGACGTGGAGGCTCCTTATGGAGATGCCTTATTAGCTGGGGTTGGAACAGGTGTTCTAGATTCGTACGAAAGGATAAAGGATTGGGTGCGATTCAATAAAACAATCTACCCTGATAAAAAAGCAAAAAAGATATACGATCAATATTTTATAGAATACAAGAAGGCATATGAATCTTTAAAGGAAACTATGAATACTTTGGGTAAGATAGGCTCTATAAAAATCGATTAAGTAATAGATTCTGTATTAGAGATAATTCATACTATTAACTGATAATAAATTCGTAAGAAAATAGATAAATGAAAACTATTTTATGTTATGGGGATTCTAATACTTGTGGCTATAATCCTGCGACCAAAGATAGGTACAACAATGATGTTCGTTAGCCAGGTATATTGAGAAATAATCTTGGTTATAACTATTTTATTGTTGAAGAAGGTTTGAATGGCAGGACAGAAGAACTTCATCAAGAAAGGGAGGTGATGGGTATCGAATAGAAAGAGATTTGTTCAGTATGAATAATATAATCTTATATTAGAGCTGTAACCCAAACAAATCTCAAAAAAGATTTATTAGTGATAATGTAAAAATAAAGTACTACAGGAGGTGATGTATAAAAACAATTTTATGTATTTTTCTAATTGTTAGTTTTATAAATTTACAAAAAAAAAGGAGTTAAAAATGAAAAAATTATTATTACTGATAGTATTAGTGTTGTTAAGTGTATCTATGATAGCAGCCTACTCACTTGAAGGTAAGGCTGAAAAACTCCCAATGAAGGGTGTGATAGTTGGTTATTTACCGGGCAGTCTTCAAGATGCCGCTCGTGTAGTGTGGTCAGACAATCTTGAAAAGACACTCAAAGAAGCAGGTTGTGAAAAGTTCATAGTAATTGATTCTGCGCAGGATGTTACAAAGCAGATAAATGATGGTGAAGATATTCTACAGATGGGTATAGATATATTGGTATTGAACCCGAACGATGCTGATGCAATGATCCCTATAGTAAAAAAAGCAAATGATATGGGAATTCCAGTGGTTTGTATTGATAGAAAAACCAATGGTGGAAAAGTTGTTACTACTGTAACTGGTGATAACTGGCAAATTGGGGAAGAAGCTGCAGAGTTATTAGTAAAGTTACTTGATGGCAAAGGTAAAGTGCTACATATTCAGGGTACTCTAGGAGCATCTGTAGTATATGAAAGAGGAGAAAGCTTTAGAAAGGTAATGGAGAATTATCCAGATATGGTAATTATAGGAGAGCCATCATCTGATCATTGGACAACAGAAGATGGCCTTGCATTCACAGAGGACGCACTTTCTGCACACCCAGATTTGGACGCTATTTATGCCCAAACTGATTCCATTATACTAGGCGCTTTTCTTGCAGTGGAAGCTGCAGGTAAGACAGATCAGGTTATATTCTGTAGCCAAGGTTGGTATGGTGAAATACCTAATATAATGAAGGAGAAAAGAGGAACAATATATGATTGGGCTTTTGGTTGTGCGGCAATTGGTCAAGCGACAGCAGATGTAGTTATAAAGATTGCCCAAGGAAGACTAGATATAATTCCAAAAACTATTTCAATTCCATGTGGAGTGGTAACTCCTGACAATGTTGATGAGATGTGGGAGAAATATAACCTTAATCTTGTCGAATAACCTTATTTAATTACTTCTGATGTGAATGGGAGAAAAGAATATTTTCTCCCATTCACTAAAAAAAACATTACATATTATTTAGGTTAGTTATAATGAGTAAAAATTTTGATTTTAGAAAATTTTGGAAAAATTATGGAATTTTAATAATTTTTTGTATCTTTTACATTTTTTTATCATTTGCCAGTGATGCATTCTTCACCAAAAATAATCAGTTAAACATATTACGTCAAAGTTCTATTTTAGGAATAATTTCATTGGGAGTATTCACCACTCTTAAAGCGGGTAATATGGATTTGTCAGTAGGTTCTGCATTAGGTTTTATTGGAGTTGTAGCTGCTAAAGTATCTCTTTATTATGGAACCATTGTTGCTTTATTGGTTGCTTTCTCTGTCGCTTTACTTATAGGATTATTGAATGGCTTTTTTAGTACCCGAGGGAAAAATCTTTCAATAATAGTAACTTTGAGCATGAAATTTATTCTTTATAGTGGAACATTAGTAATTACAAGAGCAAGGCCTGTAACAGGTCTTCCTAAAAGCCTGATTTTTCTTGGACATGAAAATATTGGTCCAGTTCCAATGCCAGTAATTGTATTAATTATTGTGGTTATTATTTTTTGGATCTTTTTCTCCTATACTGCCCCCGGAAGAAGGGTAAGTGCAGTGGGAGTAAGTGATGTAACTGCAAACCTTTATGGTATCTCAGTTAAAAGGATTCAGATATATACTTTCTTAGTTTCCGCGCTTTGTGCAGCACTTGCAGGCATAATTATGCTTGGAAGATGTATTTCTGGTCAACCAAATGCGGGATTAGGTGCAGAACTGGATGCAATTGGTGCAGTACTTCTTGGTGGCACTAGCCTAGCTGGTGGAATTGGGACAGTTAGAGGAGTTATGGTAGGTGTTCTAATTCTTGGATTGATAAATAATGGTCTTAATTTATTGGGAATAAGCCCTTTTTATAGAGATGCAGCTAAGGGTGTTGTGATATTGTTTGCAATTCTTATGGATCAATGGGAAAGAAAAAAATAATCTAATAAAAAAATGGAAGGGATTTAAATTGAAGAGTGTAGTTTTAGAAGTAAAAAAATTATCTAAATATTTTGGCGGTACAAAAGCAGTTGATGGTATTGATTTAAAATTATATGAAGGAGAGATTATTGCTATTGTAGGAGATAATGGAGCTGGTAAATCAACATTAATAAAAACAATTTCTGGTGTTCATAAAAAAACTAGTGGTCAGATTTATATAAATGGTAAAGAGATTGATATCAACTCCACTCTTGATGCAAGAAGAAATGGAGTAGAAACGGTTTATCAATCAGAAGGTATATTAGGTCGTTTTGATGCTCCGGCAAATTTATTTTTGGGCAGGGAAAAAGTACTAAAGAATTTTCTTGGTAAATTTTTTAAAATTATGGATATAAGATATATGAAAAAAGAGACAGAAGAGATGCTGGAAAGAATTGGAATAAAACTTAAAGATTTATCTCTTGAAGTTAATGATTTATCTGGTGGGCAAAAACAATCTGTTGTAGTTGGAAGAGCAGTGTATTGGGGAGGAAAGATCCTAATTTTTGATGAACCTACTAATAATCTTGGTCCTGAGCAACAGAGAAGAGTTATAAATTTAATCAAGAGAATAAGAAATGAACATAATGTGTCTATTATAGTAATTAGCCATGATATTTTTCATGTTTTTGAAATAGCAGATAGAATTGTAGTATTACGAAATGGTATAAAAGTTGGAGAAAGATTAAAAAAAGATAGTAATCCTAACGAAATAGTGTCTATGATAACTGGTGTAATATAAACATCAGAAAATTTGATTATAAAAATTTTTCTAGGAGCTTGTCCGATTTTTTAAAATTATGCGAATAAAGGCACTTATATTGGTTATCTATCTAAGACCCTTATTTTACAAGGCTTTCATGTGTGCTATTTTCCCCTACCACCTTCTATAATTCCCTTTCTTTTATATGGCATTTCTACAAAAGTGGGAATCTGCCCCGTATTTCTCAACTGTAGATTGGTAAATAGGAGGATTGGCAGATTGGCGAATTTGTAAACTCTTGCATCTCGCACCCCATATCTTCCAACCGATAACTAAAAACTTTTCTTCTAAAAAAGCAGGATTTCCCCAACTCCTTGTCGAAGTTTACATATGTGAAGACTAAACAGGTTCGGGTTTTGAGTCGGTGCTTTATCTCGAGATTGGTTTTTTTTATGACCTCTATCTATGTTTATTCTTGGGAGAACCCGGGGACCCGGGTAATTTTTTTTGCCCTTTTTTCATTTAACACAAGGGGCCTTCTTTTAAATAACGAGTGTTCAATTTTATTCCTCACATTGAAAAGTAATTCCTAAAAAGTATGCCAAATTAGAGGTTATATTAAAAAAATTAGGTTTCTAAGGGAATCATAAGAGGGCCTCTAAAATTTTGCCATGTGAGCGGTATTTGAGCAGTTTTAGGGCTATTCTGAACGAGTTATTGAATAATAAAAGGGAATCTGTGGACAGAATAAAAAAGATACTCGTAGATCAATTAGGAGTTGATGAAAGCAAAATTACCGAAAATTCTTCTTTTCTTGATAATCTGGGTTTAGATTCTTTAGATATAGTTGAACTAATAATGCTTTTTGAAGAAGAATTTAATTTAGAAATTCCGGATAAAGATGCGGAAAAAATAAAAACTGTCGGAGATGCGACTAAATACTTAGATAAATAAAAATATAAACCTAAAGAGTGGAAAGATTGAAGGAGTTTAGCTGTGGCTAAAAAGACTTATGAATTTGATACTCGTTATTCTGATATCGAACAGAGCCTCGAAGAACGAAAAAATAGGATAAAGACTATATTTCTTAAGACTTGCTCGAAGTGTGGGGAAACAAAACCGATCTTCAAGTTTTCGGTAAATAAAAGGAATCTTGAAGGCCGGACTAATATCTGTAAGGAATGCCGAAGCCGGGAATATTTGAGGTATTACTATCAGAACAGGGAAAGGATCAAGAAATACAATAGGGAATATAAGCGAAAGCATAGGATTTTAAAGGCGGTGATATAAAAAAATGAAAATAAATAAATCAGTATCTTCTCTTTATAAACTGGCCAGACAATTGAATGATGTAAAAGTTATAACTTCAGGAGATCCTAAAAAGATAGCCAGGCGGGTAAAAAATAAATATATCGGAAAAAAGCTAATAAGAAAAATTTGGTAAAAAATCTCGGTGATCCGGTAAGGACTAAAAGAACAGAACCGGGTTGCCGATCCCCTGCTCCCTTAAATAAACGTTTTTTCAGGGGGGGCAGGGTTATTGATATCTATGATTGGGTTACTGGGTGATCCAATTTAAAAAAATATAAAAAGGGGGAATTTAAGAAATGAAAAGGAAGTATTTTTTGGTAGTCTTATTTTTAATATTAGCTATATTTTTTTCGGGTTGTGGTGAAGAGAATAAAAAACAATCTGTATTAACTTTAAGTCCAGAAGATATACTATTTTCAGAGGCACCAGGTTATTATGTGACCCAATGTTACGCTACGAATAACGGAGATAAAATCTGGAAAGGTAGCGTAATGATGATAGTAGAAGATATTGACGGTGGTCCTTTACATTCGAGTTTTGATAATAGTTGGTCCGGAATAGAATTAAAGCCAGGTGAACGAGATTATTTCGTAGCCAAAATTCCAATGGATAAATATTTGATTAAAAATGCTCCACAAGGAATTTTCATAATTGTTTGGACCTGGGGAAGTCAAAAGGTAAATAAGAGAGTCAAATTAAAATAAAAAAGTGGAGAGAAAAATTTAGGATCGCTTCAAAAAGTGGAGAGAAAATAGAATATGTGCAATCTTACAATATTAGGAGCTGGTACCGGGCTAATCTTTTGTGCAAAATATACGAAAAAATTAAGGAGAATAAAAATGAAAAGTAAAATTTTGTTATTGGTCCTTTTCATACTTTTAATTTCGGTATTAGTCGGTTGCGGAGTTGTCCCACCTCTTAACCAATCACCCATAGCTTCATTTATAGCTAACCCTAATAGTGGTGAAGCACCTCTGGAAGTCTCTTTTGATGCCTCTAGTTCTTATGACCCTGACGGGAATATCGTAAGCTATGAGTGGAACTTTAAAGATGGGAATACCGGAAGTGGGGAGATGATAAATCATACTTTTATTTCTACAGGAAACTATAATGTTAAACTTGCTGTTTTTGATGATGAGGGAGCTACAGATTCAGTAACCAAAAGCATAACCGTAACATATCCCATCACCTCCAATCAATCACCTATAGCAAGTTTTACTACTAATCCTATCTCAGGCGATGCACCATTAGTAGTATTCTTTAGCGCATCAAACTCATACGATTCAGATGGAACTATTGTAAGCTATCAATGGGATTTTAGAGATGGAAACACAGGCAACGGACTAACAATAAATCATACTTTTATTTATGCGGGAAGTTATAATGTTGGACTCACCATAACAGATAATGAAGGAGCTACAGATTCAACCACAAAAACTATTACGGTAACAGAAACGAACTTTAATAATTTAGATTATCTTGAAGGGGCTATAATTATTGCCAATGATAATAAATATCTTGGCAAAATAAGTAAAAGTCAATTTGATCCAGATTCAATTAATAATCAGTTTGGTACATACGGTAGTCAGTTTAGTGCTTATTCAATTTTTAATAATTTTGGAATATACGGTAGTGAATTTTCCAGCCTTTCGCCATTTAATAAATTTACTTCAACTCCTCCTAAAATTTATAAAGAAAATATATTCATTGCCTATTTAACAGTAAATACTTTTATGTTTCCAAGAGTTGACACAAATCTGTTGGTAGTATGGCTTAATGAATAAAAATTGGAATACGTGGAAAGAGGAGGATTGGATCATAAAAATAAAATAAAAAAAGGGAGTGAATTATGGTAATTAAAAAGTATAAGAAGAATATCTTTTACGAAAGTGAAGAAGACATAAATAAAAAAGGAGTCATGTTTTTCTTTTGTGAAGGCTTTGGCAAAAAAGTTAGTCGATGCCCCAAAGATTATATTTACGATGGCGAAGATAGGAGCAAGCCCAAGGGTGACCTTTGTTTTGTGGGATGTGGTTGGTGCCAGTTAACTGAAAAAGAAATAAAGGAAAATAGAAGCGATGTAAAAGATTATGTTCCTTTATGTAATTTAGGCTTTTCTGAAAATACTTTAGATGGAATGATAAAGACTTCAAAGAGTAAATTATCTATTGCGAAGGAAGCAAAATTTTGGTTAGATGAAAATGAAGAAGCACTATCTACAAAAGATTATACCCCTTTGAAAATTCTAATATACCCTAAAAGGACAGATAAACTTATACCTGGCGAGGATATACGAACCAATCATTTTAATTGTTGCTATGATTCAACTAACCACTTTTGGTTTGAATGTGCTAATTGCAAAGTAAAGTCCCCTACAATAAAAGTTGAAAGGTCTGATCATTATGCTAATATGCCTACTATATACTTTTATCTTAAATGCCCAAGTTGTGGGGGGACTGGAATAAGGAAAATCTACTTAGAAGATAAAAGGAATAAATGCCTTATCACCAAGTGATTTTTTGGAAGTTATGCCATTTAGCAATCATACCAGCATATTCTCTTGACATTAAAATGATAAACTGTTATTGCTTATAATTGTCTTGACACCATAATGATAAACTGTTATGCTTCTAAGCAGGTATGCCTATGAGTAAATTTATTACTATTGCCAACAATAAAGGTGGTGTAGGGAAAACTACTACCGCTATAAATTTAGGAGCTGCTCTTATTGAATTAGGGAAAAGAGTTTTGCTTGTTGATTTAGACCCTCAGGGGGGTTTAACTCTGGGTTTAGGATTTAATCCTGATAATTTTGAGAAAACCATCTATGATATCCTGATAGGCTCCGAGTTAGACCTGAAGAAGGTTGCTATCCCTACCAGAATTACCAGGATGGAACTGGTACCCGCAAATCAAGATCTCTCTGGTGCCGAAGCAGAACTAATCGGTGAGGTAGCCTGGGAAAGCACTTTAAAAAATGCCTTGAACAATACTAAAGATCCTGACTATGTCATTATCGATTGTCCACCAAGCTTAGGAGTCCTTACTGT
>NMQN01000371.1 GCA_003575245.1 Candidatus Atribacteria bacterium 1244-E10-H5-B2
ACCAGATGTGATGAGATTGCCCGGGGAATAGCCGGAGCTTTAAAAAACATACCTGAGAATATATCTGTTGTATGTCGCCTGCAAGGGACTAATCGGGAAGAAGGAATTAGCATACTGAAGGATGTCGGTTTAAATGCGGAAACAGATTTAGAAGAAGTGGTAAAAAATATAGTATTAACAATGAATAGAGGGTAGAGAATATGAGCATCTTAGTGAATGAAAATACCAGATTAATCGTTCAGGGCATTACAGGCAGAGAAGGAAGTTATCATGCATCGTTAATGAAAAAATACGGAACTAAAGTGGTAGCCGGAGTAACTCCGGGAAAAGGTGGACAAGAAATTGAAGAAATACCTGTTTTTAATAGTGTTGATGGAGCCGTGAAAAATACGGAGGCCAATGCAAGTATCTTATTTGTGCCTCCTAGATTTACCAAAGATGGAATTTTAGAAGCCATTGATGGAGGAATAAAATTAATAGTTACCATAGCTGAGGGTGTGCCGGTCCATGATATGCTTTTTGCTCATTACTATGCGAGATTAAATGACTGCATTTTAATTGGACCGAATACACCGGGAATCATTTCCCCGGGTAAATCTAAGGTTGGATTTATGTCGGATAACATATACAATAAGGGCAATATTGGAATTATGTCAAGAAGTGCTACTTTATCCTATGAGATAGTAAATAATCTTTCGAATAAAGGAATTGGTCAATCTACGGTCGTGGGAGTTGGTGGAGATTCTATCCCAGGTTCATCCTTTATCGATTTATTACCCTTATTCGAAGAAGACTCCCAAACCGATCTCATTGTAATGGTAGGAGAAATTGGCGGTTCTGATGAAGAAATTGCTGCCAAATATATAAAAGAACATATGAAAAAACCAGTTGTGGCCTTTATTGCCGGTGAAGCCGCTCCTGAGGGAAAAGTTATGGGTCATGCCGGAGCTATTATTTCTCCGGGAGGAGAAGGTGGCGTTAAATACAAGAGAAAAGTATTACAGGAAGCCGGTGTTCATATGCTTGAAAAGTTAAGTGAAATAGCTAAAGTAGTATCCGAAATACTTTAGAAAAGGAGATTTTAAACATGAAAGTATCACTCAATTATGGGTATGACTCAATGGCTTTAGATATTCCAGATGAAAATTATATGGGAACTTTGAATCCCAAAGATACCAGAGAAATAGAAGATTCTATAAATGAAGTTAGAAGAGCTCTGGCTAATCCCATCGGAAGCAAAAAATTAAAAGAATTAGTCTCATCTCAAGATAAAGTCATCATCTTGGCTAGTGATGTTAGCCGACCATGTCCTTCCTGTATTTTATTACCACCTATCCTTAAAGAACTAAATGAAGCTGGCTTAAGCAATGATCAAATTACGATTGTCTTTGGTTTAGGGGTACACCGAAAACAGACCGAAGAAGAAAAAAAGAAACTCGTGGGAGAAGAGGTTTACAATCAGGTAAAATGCATAGACCATGATATAGATGATTGTGTGAAAATTGGTATCACTAAAAGAGGCAACGAGATTTCTATTTTTAAGGAAGTTCTAGATGCTGATTTTATAATTGCTACGGGAAATTTGGAGTTTCATTATTTTGCAGGTTTTAGTGGAGGTGCAAAGGCGATTGCCCCGGGGGTGTGTGGTAGGGAAACCATTGCCAATAACCATAAACATTTTCTTGCTTACGAAGCAAAGGCCGGTAAAATTGAAGGTAATCCTATCAGAGAAGAGATTGAAGAAATTGGGGAGATGGTAGGTATTAATTTTATGGTTAATGCCGTCTTAAATAGCCATAAAAAAGTAGTAAGAGTAGTAGCTGGAGATGTTACCGAGGCTCATCGTGAAGGAGCTGAATATATAAACAACATTTTTGGTGTGAAAATAGACAACTTAGCAGATATAGTTATTATTTCACCCGGTGGCTATCCTAAAGATATAGATTTATATCAAACCCATAAAGCAATAGAAAATGCTATATTGGCAGTAAAAAAGGGTGGAATTATTATTGTCGCTGGAGAATGTAGAGATGGATTAGGCGAAGAGAGTTTTGCCGATGCTTTAAATGGAAAATTGTCACCCTTTGAATTAATGGAAGAATTAAAAAATAATTTTATTTTAGGGCGTCATAAAGCATCAAGGATTGCAAATATTAATTTAAATACTGAAATCTATTTAGTTTCTAATTTAGCAGATGAGATTAAGAAAAATTTATTTATTAAAAGTTTTGATTCTTTAGAAGAAGCTTTTTCCGAAGCCATTAAAGCACAAGGGGAAAATGCAAAAGTTTTGGTAATGCCTTATGGAAGTTCTACTTTACCTGTCTTTAAGGGTTGATTTATTAGTCTGTATAGTAAATAGCATAGAATAAAAATATTAATTTAATTCAGCGGGAAATCCCTGTCCGTGAGAGCGTGGAGATTCGTAAGCAAAATGATAATAGTTAATTGATAATAATCAAAGAGTGGGATAAAACGGGAAAAACGAATTATCACTTTGAATGCCTATTGATTTATTGGCAAGAGAGAACATATAACGGAATAAAAAGTTACAAGTAAAGGGGAATAAATCATGAAACAATTAGCCATTGGTGTTTTAGATTCTGGTATAGGTGGTTTTTCAGTAGTAAAAGAATTAAAAAGATTGCTTTCGAAAGAAAATATTGAATATTTTGCAGATCATGCACGTCAACCTTATGGTCCAAAAGAACAGGAAGAAATTGAGGGTTTTGTAGTTCAAATAATTAACTTTCTTTTAGAAAAAGGGATCAAAGCATGTATTATTGCCTGCAATACGGCAACTGCAGCAGGACTAATAAAAGCTAAAGAATTTTTTGATATTCCAATTATCGGAGTCATTGAATCTGGAGCAAAAGCAGCTGTGGCAAGTACTAGTAATGGGAAAATAGGCCTTGCAGCTACTGAATTTACCGTAAATAGCAAGGCGTATCATAAGGAAATTAAAAGAATTAATCCCAAAATAGAAATTTTTGCAAATCCTTGCCCCAAGTTTACTCTTTTAGTAGAATTAGGTCAATTGGAAGCAATTGAAACATATCAAGCAGCAAAAGAATATTTAAAACCTATCAAAGATGCTCAAGTAGATACATTGATTTTAGGCTGTACGCATTATCCATTTTTACAAAAAATAATCTCAGATATTATGGGTCCCAAGGTAAGACTAGTAAATCCTGCTTATAATACAGTATTAGATTTGAAGAAAATATTAGAAGAAAAGCACCTTTTAAAGATTGATAAAAATAGAAAGGAAAATTACTACACTAGCGGTAATTCCGATAATATGAAAAAATTTATAAGAATAATCTTGAATTCTTTTGAATATAATGTCGAAAAGGTAAAATTTTAAAATTTTTAAAGGACTCATAATGATTTTAATTATTAATAGGTTTTTAAGAGAACTCGTTCTTTTGAAATTAAATTATGAATACACAGATGTTACGAATTCCGGAGCGGTGATTTTTGATAAATCAATAGAAGCTTTTTGGTAAAGAGTAGGCATATCCAGACATAAGTTTAGACCCCCTATTATTAATTATGTATTTAACAAGGTAAAGGCTTTTTTTATGGCTATGAAAGCACAAGGAGAAGAAGCAAAAGTTTTAGTAATGACGTATGGAAATTCTACTTTGCCCGTGTTTGAAGGAGAATTTTTAAGATATTAAACAAAGAAATGGAGCAAAAATTGTTTTATGAAAAATAATGATACTTATAAAAAATGTAAAATAGTTTTTACAGATTATTATTTTCAGGATATTGATA
>NMQN01000716.1 GCA_003575245.1 Candidatus Atribacteria bacterium 1244-E10-H5-B2
AGATATAATAGTATTGGATAAGAACACACTTCAAATAAAGCATGTTATTGCTAAAGGTAAAATAATGATGAAAAATGAAAAGATCATGAAATTTAGGTACACTGCCATTCCCATCGGTACTTATTGTAATTTTGTCTATTGAAACACCATTTTTCAGCAATCTTTTAATGGCTTTGCCAGGTTTTATGTTTTTACTTGATTTTTCTTCCCCTGAAACGCCGGTAGTTAAATCTATATATCCACCCATTTTGCCAAACTCTATAGCACTTTTAAACAGCTCATCATTTCTATTTAAATGGGTTGGCGCGAACTGTTCTATTGGTATATCGGTATTTTTTACAATCTCAAATAATGGATTTAGACCTAACTTTTCACTTCCCATATGAATATGGATAACGCCTGCTTTACCCGATAATATCCCCCCAACTCTTGCCTCAGATGTCACCTTCCTTAATTCATCTATTGTAGGATGAGAAGATCTATGGTCGGATAAGGAAATTTTCACTCCAATTATTTTATCTATCAACATTATATCAGATAATATATCTCCAGTAATTGTTGGCGAAGGATATTGGTAAGCTCCAGTATATATCCATGTACTTATACCTTCATTTTCCAATCCTTTCGCTTTCATTAAAAGAGCTTTTAACGATCTCGCGACCCCGTCTGTTCCAAGCAATCCTATTGCTGAGGTTATCCCTGCTTTAATAAATTCGGTCAATTGAATTGGTGCTGTACGATACTGGGGACCACCTTCCCCTCCAGCACCATTAATATGCACATGCTGATCTATAAAACCGGGAATAACTATACATTTTGAAGCATCAATTATTTTTATATTTTTGTCTAATGAATTCGCAGCTGACTCTGTAATATTTCGGTCAATTAAAAATATTTTGTCATTTGCAATAAGTATATCTTTATTTCCGCTATATTCAGGTGCGTAAATCTCTCCATTTTTTATTAATATAAAGCTCATTTTATCCTTCATATTTCAATATATATAAATTTATAAATTCTGTTATTTAAAAATTATATTGTAATTACTCCCCCAAAAATACCCATATTCACGAATAATACTAAGGGTTTTAGCCATATTTTCAACTTATATTTTAAGGGTTCATAGGGTAATTGGTTATATTTGTTATCCGGCATCATCTGTAAAGTTTGCTTTCTTTTCGAGTAGTAGCCATGTGTTAAAAACGCATATTTTATAATCACAAATCATAGATATGCTACATATTTATTTATATTAAAGTATACAATACGAAACAATTTATTACAACTCATTGCTTTTATCCAGTCTGATACTAAAAGATACCGATGTGGGGTCGCTATGCCTCGCCCATTCTTCGCCCGGGGTATCCTGACCCCCAATTTTCACAGTGCTTTAAGAATTTACTGGGGTCAAATCTTTTTTCTTTACAAATAATTTAATTAATTGGCATAAATAAAGATTTGAATTTGGTTTGGTCCTGAAATAGACACCTATAGTCACAAATGTTCCTCTGGCCATATATTCTATTTCTTTATAAAGAAAGTTATTTGACTATTCTAATCTTTCAGATTATTCTATAGTTATGAAATATAGTTATAAAATACTTTTTTTAATTATAGACCCCATATAAACATCAAAGGGGGTGTTTTGGTGAAAATATCAATAGGGGTAATAACTAAAGATTTTAATTCTTTAGAGCCCATAGGTGAGTTTTTAGAAAATACTTCAAAACATAATCATAAAATTTACAGTATAATAATTGTGTATTCCCATGGCTGTGATTTTCGGTTGGTAGAAAGTTTAGAAAAAAAAGTCAAAGTCTTTCTGGTAAAGATAAACGATGTTCCGGAGATAAAAGAGCAGTTACTAAAGA
Source organism: Candidatus Atribacteria bacterium 1244-E10-H5-B2 (assembly GCA_003575245.1). The sequence goes on from NMQN01000716.1 coordinate 1,872, forward strand.
TGGGCCTATCTACAGAAAATATAGAAATTTTACTCAATTGTCCTGCCTTAAAAAAATGGGGGAAAGTGCCTTATGGCTTGAATAGAAATTATGCCTTAATCAAAGCCTTATTAAGCGGTTCAGAAGTGTTAATTTTTATAGATACCGATGTCTATCCCAGAGTATTGGTAAAAAAAGATGATGAAGTAAAAGAAGAAGAGATAGATTTCATCGGAAGACATTTAGAATATCTAAAGAAAGAAGAGGTTATTATTACCACCAGTGATTACTCCGGCTATTACATTATTCCTCCCATGAGCTTTACCGGAATGAAAGAATTATTTATTGGCTTGCAAAAAGAAGATGCTTATGAACTTTTAAGAAATTCCAACCAGCATAATTGCCTGAATTTAGATAATGATAAAAAGCGAAAAATATTTGAAACAGATAAGATATTAGGAGGAAATGTAGCAATTAAACTAAGCGCCCTTAAAGGATTACCTCCATTTTCTCTCTCGCGGAGAGGATACCCTCCTGGGAATTAAATTAAAAAAGAGCGATAAAAAATGTATCGATATAGATACAAAAATATTCCATAATACCTTTGGAAATTATCCTGAGGTACCAAATATAAAAAAAAATAAATCTATAAAAGATAGATTTTATTATACCTGTCTGGGCTGGATTGGAAGGAATCCTTTTCTTAATTGGTTAAAAGGGGAAGATATAGAAAAGGTAAAAAACAGACAGAAGAAAAACATAATTATCGGCTCCAAGGCCCTGGCCTCTTATCTTAATGATGGGAGATTTTTAATCTTGCCCGAGGCCTTAGAAATATCTTACCATAATTTAGAACGGGTAATTAACGAATATAAAAACACTATAAGAGCCTGGAATGATTTTATCAAAAAATTAGAGAAATGGGGAGGGTAAAAAATGAAAATATTAATAATAAATCATTTTCCCCTGGAGGGTTCGGGGAGCGGAGTTTACACTAAAAATCTAGCTAAGGAATTAACCGAAATTGGGCACAAGGTTAAAGTTATATTTCCGGAAAATCGAAAAGTACCCCCGGAAATTTTTGAAATGAGACCGATAATGTTTAGGGACGACAACAGTAAAGATTATGAAATTGATTTTAATTTTCCCTGTTTTACCAGTCATCCCCGGAGCAATACCACTTTTTATCAATTAGATAAGAAGCAGATGAGAGACTATATTGATATAATGGTTAGTGTAACTAAAGAAGAGGCAGATAAATTTAAACCCGATATTATTCACGCCCAGCATCTCTGGATTACCCCTTATGCCGCCCAAAAGACTGGTTTTCCTTATGTAGTAACAGTACACGGTACAGACCTGAAAGGATTTAAGCAAGATAAAAGATATCACACTTATGCCTTAAAGGGCGCCCAAAATGCTCGAAAAGTTATTACTATATCAAAACAAGTAGACAGAGAAACCAAGGAGCTCTACCATATAGAGGACGAGAAAAGAAAAATTGTCTATAACGGATATGATACTAAACTTTTTAAAGTAAAAAATGTTTCCCGAAAGGAAGCCTTAGAGAAGTTTGGTATAAATGAGATACCAGATTATATTGTTTCTTTTACCGGTAAGTTAGCTCATTTCAAAGGGGTAGACATATTATTAAAAGCTGCTAAAATATATGAAAATCAGATGAAAGAAAAAATTATGACCTTAATTGCCGGTAATGGAGTACTATATGATGAATTAAATAAACTTAAAAATTTTTTAGAGCTAAAAAATACCTTTTTACTGGGGTATATTAGTGATGAGCAACTTATCGATTTATATAATATTGCCGATGTAAGTACTGTGCCTTCACGGAGTGAACCTTTTGGGCTGGTAGCTATTGAGGCACTGGCCTGTGGAACCCCGGTAGTAGGCACCAATCAGGCAGCC
>NMQN01000767.1 GCA_003575245.1 Candidatus Atribacteria bacterium 1244-E10-H5-B2
CCCTGTTATCTTTAAAGATATAATAGATTTCTTATTATCATTTTACGAATAAAGTGATAATAAGAAGAATTATTATTACTTTTAGTTAAAAAATTGGTTATATATTCATAATAATTATAAAGTGATAATAATATATTTATTATTGACATTTATAACAATAAATGATAATATAAAATTGCAATTTAAAAAATATAAGGTAAATATTTATAAAAATATATAAATAATTCTGGAGTAGTGATTTAATGTTTCAAGCTGGAACCTATAAACAACAATACGAATATAAGAGTTTTAGCCCCTCTTTTATTAATAAATCCTTCGAATGGAAGGATAAACAGATAAATCTGCAATTAGAAGAAGCGATGAGATATTTAGGGGAACTAAATGCATATTCTATATTAGTGCCAGATGTAGAGCTATTTATCAAAATGCATGTGGCAAAAGAAGCTACTACTTCCAGTCGCATAGAAGGAACTCGTACCCAAATAGATGAGGTAGTTTTGCCAGAGAAAGAAATTAGACCAGAAAAACGAGATGATTGGTTTGAGGTTCAAAGCTATATTAAGGCAATGAATTTTGCTATAAAAGAATTAGAAAAATTACCAATTTCCATTAGGCTTATTAAAGAAACTCACCAAGTACTTCTTTCTGGAGTGAGAGGAAAACATAAACTGCCCGGAGAGATACGCAGAAGCCAAAATTGGATAGGTGGATCAAACCTGAAAGATGCTTTTTTTATTCCCCCACATTACGAAGAATTACCAGAACTCTTAACTGATTTGGAAAAATTTTGGCATAATCGTCAGCTAAGTATACCTAATTTAATAAAAATCGCTATGAGTCATTATCAGTTTGAAACCATTCATCCTTTTCTAGATGGCAATGGAAGGATTGGAAGGCTGCTGATTGTATTACAATTGATTGACTTAAAGATATTACAAAAACCAACCTTGTATCTTTCTGATTTTTTTGAAAGGCATAAAGGAGCTTATTATGATTCTTTAACCATAGCACGAACATCGAATAACATGGAACAATGGATTAAATTTTTCCTCACTGGAGTTATTGATACTGCCAAGGATGGGAAAGAAACTCTAGAAGCAATTGTAGGTTTATGTAAACAATATGAAGATAAAATAGTATCTCTTGGGCGCAAGATACCGATTGCTCAAAAGCTATTGTTATTTTTATTTTCTAACCCGGTGATTTCTGTCAATCAAGCATCTGAACATTTGGAGATAGGCTTTGCGGCTGCTTCTCGCTTAATTGCTGATTTTCAGCGATTAGATTTACTCAAGGAAATAACCGGTTTATCCAGAAATCGATTATTTGTATTATCCGAATTTATTACTTTATTCAAATAGATAAGAATGTCACAGGGACGGTTCTTTTGACATTGAAAACAGGAAACAGAGGTGAGGCTTCACAGCTTCACAAAAAAAAGAAAAAGAATTAAAGTAATATGAAGTTGTGAAGCCTGCTCCCATAAATTACCCCTTAGTTTATCTAAATTAATTATTTGAGGAGGATAAAATTTAAAATGGATAGGAAAATGAACTATTTTATCATGTTTTTTATTTTTATTACAACTTTAATTTTCACATCAAATATATCATATTCTCAAACACTAATTACTGGCAGTACTATATGGGGAACAGAAACAGTAACTATATCTCCAGATATGTATACTCCTAAAATTAGTGAGCTACTAAGAGGTGCCGGTTTAGATGAAATTACTTGCAAGTTTATTACTTTAGACGGAAAAAATAATGAAATAAAGATAGATGTTCCTTTTATAAGTAGCAAATTTGATCTTGATACTGAAGGAGACGAGTTAAAAGCTGGGCTTGAAGTAGGTAATCTGTTTATTTCAAGTAGTGAAGGAGAAGAATACAATTGGGTGGACATTGAAGGTAAACTTGGAGGACACGAGATTAGATTTGAATTAAGTTTTAAATCGGGCTTTAAAGCAATTACTGGTTCTACTGTACAGGATCCAAATAAGTTAGAGGATACAACTTTTAGAATTAGACTTTTTAATAAAGGTAATAATAGTTATAAAACTTTATTTGAGAAATCTACCTCGGAATGGAAAAAAATATCAGTAAATAATTATATAAAAGATAATATCTTTCCTGATAATTTTGAAGTTTATCTTAATTCATTACAAGAACTCGATAATTATGAGATTGAATTCATTACTCTATTAGAAAGGTTAACAAAAGATAGGCAAATATATTATGCGGAAGAAGTATATAACGCTGGTTTTAACCAAACTATTCTGCAGCAACTTAAAAGTGAGATAAAAAATAACGAAATACTTGGTGATTTGCAAGAAACTAACATATCTATAATTAATATAACGCCATCTTCAAGATTGCAAGATGATGTCCTAACAGATTTTCAAGTTGAAGTAGAATATAATCTTGTAGGTTTTGATAAAGCAAAATTAATGATTGGCTTTAATAATGGCGATATCATAAAAAAGTTTTTTATGATATCAAATGTATCTTTTATCGTAAATGAGGGTTCTGGAAAATATACATTTAATGTGAATGCTCTTACAAAAAATTGGGAAACACAAGGAGATTTTTTAGTCTATGTAAATATTTCTGAATATCCCCATCCCAGTACTTGGAAGCCATTAGATTCTGATAGATATGCATTAACTTTTTATTAAAAAATGTATAAATCCCTTTCCGTATTTCACATTGTAAGCTTTTTAAATGATGGATAGGAATGTCATAGGAACGGTTCTATTAATATATAGTACAAAGGGATAAGACAAAATGAAGAGATGGAGAAAGAATAGAGGCCTTCACATTTGGCATATTCATTATATGCAGGGAGATTTTTAAATTTATTATGGATTTAGAAAATTATTTTAAAATTGGCAAAGTATATGTTTGGAAAGAAACTTTTGCAATAATTAAATCAAAGAAACCTAATCCCAATGCATTTGTAAATATTACCGATAAGAATGAAATACAAAAAGGAGGAAAAACAAGATGAAATGGTATAAGATTTTAATTGTAATTACAGTTTTAGCAGGAGTATCTACATTAATTCCTGCTTCTGCAAGTAAGCTATGTTATTTGGGTTATTATGCCCATTGTACTTTTACACCTATTAGCACTTTAATTTGTTGGGGAATTGCCTGGGGCATTTACCGGCGTAAGTTAAAGAAGAATTGACATTTATTTATTTCAATGTTATTTTATTCTCCCCAAAAGTTTTTCAAGGTATATTGATTTCATTTGTTTGCTGGCCATTATTTGTTTTATAGGAGGCAGCTTCAGAATAACTGAAAGAACGGCTGCCATCGCCCTGTGGCTGCCAAAGGCTTGATTGTCAAATATTAATTCCGGCAGTTTCCCCTTCTCTATCGCCATCAAGACAATCCGGTGGACTGAATTGACCGGTGTTATAATCTGTTCCTTCCGCCTTTCCAGTATAATGTTTTTATTGGAGCATGCCCTAACACAAACCCCGCATCCCAGACATATTTCTTCATTTATTTTAACCTTTTTGGACTTGCTGTTTGTGTCATCATCATTTGAAACCCACTCTATAGCGGAAACAGGACATACTTTAACGCATTTTCCACAGCCGGAGCAGTTATCTTCATCAATTTTTGGAATGAAGGAAGTAGTCTGGACCGGATGAGGCATCCCAAATTTTTTTGCTGCTACCAGGAATTCACAGCAACAACTACAGCAGTTGCATATAAAACTGAGATTATTTCTGACATTTTCCCCACACTGCACAAGATTATATTCATAGGCTTTATGTAACAGCTCCATACATTCCGAGGATTCTACTCTCCGGGCATAATTGTGTCTTATTAAGGATTCGGCGACATTGTTGAAAGTCATACAGATATCCATAGGAGCATCGCATGCCTTTCCTAAATGGGTCATTTTATGACGACAATAGCACATGCTGATTCCTATATGTGATGCGGTTTTTATGATATGACTTGACTTTTCATAGTCCAGGATGGAAACCAGGTTGTCCTTGGATAGAACTTCCTCCTGTACAAAAGTTCTTCCCATTTTTGTCTCACTATCTAAAAATAAATCCTTAATAAAATCATCTTCAATGTTTAAGTACTGATGAAAGAGTTCCGAAAGAAGCTTTTGATCCAGATCCTGTCTCGTTCTCATAAGGGAGAATTCAAAGAATCCTGCCATTGGTGGTGGGAGAACATATTTTTTAATTCCGTTGTGTTCGGAATCCAGGAGGATTGCTCTACCGGCCAACTTATCCAATACTTTTTCAGTATTGACTGTGTTTAATTTCCATATTCGACTTGCTGTGTTAATAGTGAAAGGTTTTATCGGAAGTTGAGAAACCAGTACTGCTTCCTTTTCATTGAAAAGGAGACTCAATATTTTGTATAAGGTCTCAGAAGGGGGAGCACCCTGGGGGTATCTGTTTAATCTTTCCTCCAGTTTTTTATAAGCCGATTTTCCAATCATATGAGACATTATTTACACCTGACCAAAGATTGTTTTTTATATTCTATCATAAAACTTTTATTCCAAGAAAGGTGTATAAATTTAGATGACATAAAACGTTTTATTTTACAAGGCTTTTCTGCTTGCTATTTTTATAGAGATAATTGGGCTTGATGAATCAAGCCCCTATTACATTAATAAATTGAAAAATGAAAAGATAGAAAAAGAGGAAAAAATACAACAGCAACAGCAGCAGAGTAAAAATTACACCCTATTGTTGTTGCTGTTATATTGTTACTGTTTTTAATTGTTGTTGTTAGTGTGGAAAAATTCCACTAGGGATAGTGGAGAATTTCCAGTAGGGTAGTGGAAATTTCACTAAAGATGGATATCATTTGTATGCATAGTCTTGATTATACAATTTCTATCTCGACATGTTTCCCTTCCTCTTCGTCCTCTACATCAACAATTTTACCGGTAAATTCCGGGTCATTTATTGCTTTACTTAACTCTTCTATGTTAATGGGTATTTTTTCTCCTCCAATATCTATTACGTTCTTACCCATTTTACTGGCGATGTTTAATCCCCAATTGATTAATCCAAAGGGAAGAGTAACATTTACCTGAGGTTTATCTCCTTTGGTGACGTGGATTTTTAAAAATCTTTTTCTTTTGGCGGGAGGAATATCTTCTTCCGCTTTTTTTGACTCTTTTAAAGCCTCCAGAAGCTCTGTTGCTTCCTCATTGCTTATTTTCTTTTCCTCCAGCATTTCTAAAACTTTTTTAATTTCTTCTTTCATTTTTTTAAACTCCTTTTCTAATTTAATTTTAAAATTTTTATTTATTGTTTTGCTTCCTTCATTAATTTTATCGCCTCGGCAGCAGTAATTTCTCCACTTTCCAGGGTATTTAAAATTTCTTTTTCCTTCAGCCCCTCGCTTTCATTAAACAATCCCAGAGTAATCAGTAATTTATCCAAACGATTTTTTACAGTAGGGTAAGAGATGCCCATCCTTTCCTGAACCTCTTTGATATTTCCTCTGGAGCGAAGAAAGGCAATTAAAAACTTACTGTCTTCATCAGAGAGAGATAGAAGTTTGTTTATAGGGAATTCTCCCTGAATTGTAGTGCTGCATTTGGGACATTTTAATTCTGTAATCTCCAGCATGGAGCTACAGGCCGGGCAAAGAGTCGGAATTTTCTTCATTATTCACCTCCATATTAATATTATTTATAAAATTAATTGCTCTAACTATTAAAAAATTTTAAATACTATATATCCAGATAATAATATTTAGTTTGTGCTTTCCTATAATATTCCTCTTTTTTCTCATCAATGGGTTTGGTAAGTAAAAATTCAAAGATATCTCTAATTAAAATGCCTGTCCGGCGTATAACTTTGAACCTGTTTGATTTACTCATTTTTTCCCCAGAGAGAGATAGAAGTTTGTTTATGGGGAATTCTCCCTGAACTGTGGTGCTGTATTTGGGACATCTTAACTCTGTAATCTCCAGCATCATGGAGCTACAGGCGGGACAAAGGGTCGGAATTTTCTTCATTATTCACCTCCATATTAATAATATTAATGTTATTATTAATAATATTAACATAGATGTTTAATAATGTCAAGTAAAAGAGAAAATAATTTATTATTTAGTTAATATTGTTAAGATATAAGACGAAAACTATAGTATAGTAATATATCTTTGGTTTATTCTAAATTTTATTATTAGTGCATACTTTTTTCTTTCTCTTTACTCGATACGCAATAGGATATATTAGATATAAGTAGTTTTCTTGCAATTAAATATTTATTTACGTAGAATAGATACAAACATTAACCGGGTGGAGAAAAAATAATTTGCTGCTCTGAGAGCTCAAGGGGAATGTAATTTGAAAATATCTACTTCTCAAGAGAATTTAAATACTATATTTGGAATATTGGCTATATTATTCTGGGGAACCACTATCGCTTTTACACGAAGTCTCACGGAACAGTTAGGACCTTTAACCGCTGCTTCCTGGATATATTTACTGAGTGGTATCTGGAGTTGTATTTACATGATTAGCAAGCCGGGGGGAATTAAAAAAACCTTCCAGCTTCCCATTTTATATTTAATCGGTTGTGGAGCCTTATTTGTTTTTTATATGGTTTGTCTTTATTTGGCGGTGGGATTAGCTTTTAGCCGTGAACAGGTTATTGAGGTAAGCATTATTAATTATCTCTGGCCCGGTTTAACCCTGGTTTTTTCTCTTCCCATTTTACATAAGAAAGGGCGAATAACTTTAATCCCTGGTATTATAATTGCCTTTGCTGGATTTTACCTGGCTACAGTAAACAGTGGAATGTTTTCCTGGAATGTATTCAAAGGAAATTTCCAAGTAAATTATCTTCCTTACTTGTTAGCTTTTATGGCTGCCATTTCCTGGGGGCTTTATTCTATTTTAACTCGCCGCTGGGCTGGCCATGCCGAAGGAGGAGCTGTTCCTATCTTTCTTCTGGTTACCGGATTAATCTTAACTACAGTAAGATTTATGTTCCCCGAAGAATCTTACTGGACGCCACGTGTTGTAGTGGAGCTTTTATATATGTCTGTCTTCCCCACATTTTTAGCTTATACTTTCTGGGATAGGGCTATGCGGAAAGGCAATATTATTCTGGTCGCCTCTCTTTCTTATTTTACCCCTTTACTTTCTATAATTATCAGTTCTTTGTATCTTCAGGTGGTAATTAAAGCCAATCTCTGGATAGCCTGTGGTCTGGTTATTGCGGGAGCTGTTATTTGCAAATTTTCCGTTATTGATAAAACTGAAAAAATCTAACTAAAGCAAGGGCCTATGCAATACGCCCCTACAATTACAATAATAGATTCCAATTACCTTTTTTAACTTAATAAATTAACTTTCATATCTATAGCTATATCTGTTGGATTATTTTTTCTGAAAAAAGAAGGATTTTAGAACATTATGGAGTATAGATATAATAGAGAAAATAGAAATTTGAGGATAGAGATGTGAAATTAGAAATATCCGAAAAGTTTAAAAGATTAATAGTCGATACCGGGCAAGAACTATATAAACAGAGTTTAACCATCGGGACCTGGGGGAATATTAGTGTTCTGGATTTTGAAACAGGTCTGGTTTACATTAAGCCAAGCGGAATGGATTATAATGAAATCAAGCTTGAAGATGTTATTGTACTTGATAAGAAAGGAAAAACAATCGAGGGACTTAGAAAGCCATCTATTGAGATGCCCATGCATCTTTCTATATATAATGCCAGGAAGGATGTAGGAGCAATAGTTCACTATCATCCCATTTATTCGAGCGTGTTAGCGGTAACCGGCTTTAGTCTTCCGGGAATTTGTGAGGATTTTGTCCAGATAGTGGGAGAAAAAGTTTTATGTGCGAAATATGCTTTGCCCGGTTCAGATGAATTAGCTGAAAACGCAGTTGTCAGTTTAGGAAATAGGAATGCAGTTTTTCTCCTTAATCACGGGACTCTCTGCGTAGGCAAAGATATAAAAGAGGCAATGAAAGTCTGCTATGTAGTAGAAAAAACAGCTCATATTTATATTTTAAGTAAAAGCGTTGGAAAGTGCAGGATAATTCCTGAAGAAGATATTAAGATAATGCAAGATTTCGCCAAGAATGTTTATGGGAAACAGCAAAACAAGTTGAGGTTATAATTTAAAGGGAAGAAAAAAATTATCTTTTGATTTTTAGGAGATGGAAAAAGTGAAAGATATTGAAAAAGCTAAAGAGCGGTTTATAAATGAATTAACAAAATTACGCCAGCAGGTTATTGAATTAAAGGAATCTGAAATTAAACGTAAGAAGACAGAAGAAAACTTAAAGAAAAGTCAACAAGAATTTGCCAGTCTATTTAACAGCAGCCCTCAAGCTTTGGTTTATTTAGACCCTAAGAGTAATATTTTAAACCTAAACTCCCGTTTTACCGAACTTTTTGGTTATACCTTAAAAGAGGTTAAAGGCAGAAATCTTGATGATGGAATGATTCATTCACTTGATAAGATGAAAGAAGGAAAATGGTTGACTGAGAAAGCATTGAAAGGACATTTTTATTATGAGACCGTAAGAAAGAAGAAAGACGGAACTCTATTCCCGGTAGCCATTTCTGGCTGCCAGGTTATAATTGATGGCCAACTCAAAGGATTAATAGTAACATTTGAAAATATCACTGAACGCAAACGAAATGAGAAATTACAAGAGGTTTTATATAATATCTCTAAAGCTGCCAATTCACCCATTACTCTTAATCAGCTTTATAAGACTATCCATAAAGTATTAGGTAATATTATTGATACCACTAATTTCTATATTGCCTTGGTTGACGTAAATAAAGATGAATTATATTTCCCCTATTATATAGATGAAAAAGACGAAAAAATGCCTACTTTAAAATTTAGCATTACTAATACTCTTACTACTTATGTTATAAGGACAGGTAAATCTCTGCTTAATAATAATGAGCAATATAAAGAAATGATTAATCAGGGAATATTGACTCCTATGGGCTCTACAACTGATGAATCTATCTGGCTGGGCGTCCCCCTAAAGATAGAAGGTAAGATAATGGGTGCTATGGCTGTCCAAAGCTATACCAATCCTAATCTTTATCGTGAAGAAGATATTAAACTTATGGAATTTGTCTCTAATCAGATAGCTACTGCTATAGAAAGAAAGAGGATGGAAGAGGAACTAAAAAGATTAGCTCATTATGACACACTTACCGGGGCATATGATAGAGGGTATGGTTTAGGGCTTCTTCAAAGACAATTAAAATTATCTAAAAGAGACAAATCCCCTTTATTGTTAGCCTATTGTGATTTAGATAATCTAAAAGATGTTAATGATGAATTTGGTCATGAAGAGGGAGATAGAGCTATGGTCCAAGTAGCTAAACTCTTTAAATCTATCTTAAGGGAGGTAGATATTATCACTCGGATGGGAGGAGATGAGTTTTTATTAATCTTCTTGGATAGTTCTTTAAACGAAATAGCTATAATTAGAAAAAGATTAAACAGGGAATTAGCCCGGTTAAATCATATTTCCAAAAAACCTTATAAAATAGAATTTAGTACAGGATTTTCTAATTATGATCCTGCTAATCCTCAGTCGATGGATGAATTAATCCGAATAGCTGATGAGAATATGTACAAAGAGAAGAAGAGTAAAAATAAGGGAAGGTTATAAATTAGTTGTTAGTGAATAAACCTAGCGTAGAGCGTGGAACGTATCACGTATCACGTATCGAGTAAAAAACTAAGATTCAAGTGTAGGGGCACAATGAATTGTGCCCTTTCTATATTACTGCTTTTTCCCGTGGGCACGATGCATCGTGCCCCTACAACATATTATATATTTTCTTATAATCTATTCCTAACTAACTAATTTATTTTATATTTATTATTTGT
>NMQN01000868.1 GCA_003575245.1 Candidatus Atribacteria bacterium 1244-E10-H5-B2
TACAGAAAAAGAGGATATTAAATATAAAAATATTGATGAGCTAATTAATCATCCCAAGGTTATCTCTTTATTCCAAAAAGAACAAAAAAGACTAATCTCCAAAGAACACGGATTTACCCCTTATGAAACGGTAATGGGGGTAGCCTTACTTCCCAATGAATTTACCATGGAAGCCGGAGAAATGACTGAAACCTTGAAGATGAAGAGATTTGAAATACATAAGAAAAATAAAGAAGAGATAGATAGGATTTGTGGATAAATCGATTGACCAATTCGCCAATTGGCCGATTGACCAATTAAAACCATAAAATGCAAGAAAAAAAATTGACCAATTAACCGATTCACCAATTCACCAATTAAAACCACAAGATGCAAGATAAATTAATTTACCGATTGTCCGATTAATTTTGTATCGAGTATATAGTGAGAAAATAAGAAGCGGGTAACATGTGCTAAATGGCATTTTTCGTATAGTGAATAGTAGTAGGGGCAGACCTTGTGTCTGCCCTTCATAAGACAAAGTAAAAAGTGAAATTAATATGTAACCTTTAGATTATAGAAAATCATTTTGTAAATTGTAAAAATCAAATATTTAAATTAAACTAAGGAGTTATAATTATGCAATTACAAACATTACATGAAATGTTAAAAAACAGTGTTAATTTATATGGAGAAAGAATCGCCTTCAAAGTAAAAAAAGACGGAGAATTTGAGCCGGTTACCTATAAAGAGTTCTATAGTAAAGTAGAAAAATTTGGAACAGGCCTGCTTGATATAGGAATAAAAAAATTCGACCATATTGGTCTGGTAAGTGAAAATCGTTTTGAATGGATTATATCTGATTTGGCAATTATCGGTTTACGTGCTGTTGATGTTCCCTGCAGCGGAAATAGTTCATCTCAAGATATCTACTTTAAACTCAACCATTCAGATTCTATAGCTGCTATTCTGGAAGAAGAAAAACAGTTTGCAGAATTTTATAGTATTGCCAATGATCTTCCCAAAATAAAAAATATTATCTTAATAGATAAAATCAAACTGTTTTCAGATAAAGAAGATGCTCCGGAATGGACTATCCCGATTCACTTTAGAGAGGGAGAAAAAATAAGCAAGAAATTCCTTGCTGCCATCCATTATATGGTAAGAAATCAACGTAAAGTATTTTTCCTATCAGGGGAAGCTAAAACCTTTTTAAAAAAATATTTAGAGGTTAATGTTAATGAGATTATAAAATTTACAAAATCTAAAGATAGTGCTGATTTCATCCAAAACAGTTTATTAAAAAGGACTATAGTTATAGAAAAAAATTATAACGAAATACATTCTCCGGCAATCTTTTCTTTTGATAAAATAAACCAAATCGGTGGGGATTTATTATCCAAAGGAGATACCAAGTTTTCGGAAATTTCTAAAACCGCCCTTCCCGAAGATCTGGTTACTATAATTTATACTTCCGGAACTACCGCTGACCCTAAAGGGGTTATGCTTACCAATTCCAACTTTATGCATAATGTAAGAGTTGTCCCACCAACACAAGAACTAAATGAAAAAGACAGATGGTTATCAGTTTTACCTTCCTGGCACATTTTTGAACGAACTGCAGAGTATCTCGTTCTTTCTTCAGGTGCTTTGACCGCATATAGTAAACCTTTTAAACAAGTTCTTCTGCCAGATTTAATTACGATAAAGCCTACCGTTATGGTAAGTGTCCCCCGAATATGGGAAAGTGTCTATAAGGGAGTTATAAGTAAGACAAAAAAAGGAAGTGCGCTTAAGAAAACAATATTTAATTGGGCAATCAAAATAGGAGAAGAATATAAAAAAGCAGAAAAAATTCTTAATAACAGCATCCCTCTATTTGACCGGGACGATTATACTCCCGAAGAAAAATCCCTGGCTAAAAGAAAAATTAAAAGTTTAAGTTGGAAATATAAGCTTGCAAATAAATTAGTATTTAAGAAAATTAGAGAGGTAATTGGAGGAGAATTAAGATTTGCTATTAGCGGTGGTGGAGCGCTTCTGGAAATTGTAGATATATTCTTTGATGCAGTGGGAATTATAGTCTGTGAAGGGTATGGTTTAACTGAAACCGCTCCATGTCTATGCGCAAGAAATCCTAAAAACTGGGCCTTGTCTACTGTAGGTCCCCTTCTTCCAGAAGTTGAAATAAAAATTGTAAACAAAGATAATCACAATAAAGAATTGCCAGATGGTCAAACAGGTATTGTATTGATTAAAGGACCTATGGTTATGAAGGGTTATTATAAAAATGAAGATAAAACTAAAGAAGTTATTAAAAACGATTGGTTTAATAGCGAAGATTTGGGCAGGAAGACCCATAATGGAAAATATCTTCAAATAGTGGGTAGAATAAAAGACACTATCGTCTTAAACGGGGGAGAAAATATTGAACCTCATCCTTTGGAAGATAAATTAAAGGAAAATGAATATATCAATATGGTGATTATAGTTGGCCAGGACAAATCTCGCTTGGGAGCATTGATTATTCCTGATTTCGATACTTTGACGGAATATGCAGAATTATCCGAAAGCATAAAAGGATATGAAAATCAAATTAAGGAAATAAGCGAACAGGCAGCCAAAGAAAAAGAAATAGAAATAGAAAAAGAGACAGAATATCTGAATAAATTATCCTTATTAACAGAAGAAAAAAGCAAACTTGAAACTCAATTAAAAGCTTCCCAAGATCTTCTTTTAGAAAAAGAAAATACTATCGGCCTCCTTAAACAACAAAAAGAAGATTCGGAAAAAGTTTTTTCCGACAAGGATAAAATAATGACAGAATTATCCAAAAGTGTAAAAGGATATGAAGATCTGGTTAAGGAAATACAAGAACAGATGGCTCAAGAAGGAAAAGAAAAAGAAGCAGAATATGCTGATAGATTAGCTTTATTAAAAGAAGGTAAGGATATAATAGAGGCTAAATTAGCCGAGGCGATAAAAAAGGCCATACCAGATTATTATGAGGTAGAGAAGGGAGACTCGCTCTGGAAAATTGCTGAAAGATTTTACAGTACAGGCGAAAAATGGATAAGAATTTTTGAGGCGAACTCAGGTATAATAAAAAATCCTAGCATAATCTATCCTTATCAAAGGTTTACAATTCCTAAAGAATAAATCAGTATCGAGTATCGAGCATTGAGTATCGCGTAAAGAAAGGAAATAATAAGAAAAAATAAGGGGTAAACGTTATGTCTACCCCTTATTTTTGTTTTGATTTCAACGATGGATTTAATTTTCAGTATTTTTACATTTGTACATTTTTTCTTTTTGCTTTTGTAATACAGGATACGAATTTTATTTTTTATTCACTATACGCAAAACACCGTCCAGTATATGTTACCTGCTTCTTATTTTCTCACTATATACTTGATACTCGATACTTTATACTGTTTTCATCCACATATCCTATCTATCTCTTCTTTGTATTTCTTATGTATTTCAAATCTCTTCATCTTCAAGGTTTCAGTCATTTCTCCGGCTTCCAAAGTAAATTCATTAGGAAGTAAAGCTATCCCCATTACTATTTCGTAAGGCTTAAATCCGTGTTCCTTGGAGATTAGTCTTTTTTGTTCTTTTTGGTATAAAGAGATTATTTCGGGCATCTTTATTAATTCTTCAGGGTTTTCATATTTAATGTTTTCTCTTTCTGCATATTCCGTCAAAGTATCGAAATCAGGAATAATCAATGCTCCCAAGCGAGATTTGTCCTGGCCAACTATAATCACCATATTGATAT
>NMQN01000286.1 GCA_003575245.1 Candidatus Atribacteria bacterium 1244-E10-H5-B2
ATAGGAGAATCAATAATGATAAGGGGATCAAGAACGAGCGGAGAAGACATCTTGAATCGTCTAAATAGGAAGAGTAAATATCAAGTATAGGGGGGGTGATTATATAGTTCAAAGGCAGGAGATTTGAGAGTCTTTTTTAGAAGTAAATATTTATAAATTTTAGGAGGAAAATTTTAATGAGAAAATTAATTTATTTAATAGTGGTGATAGTGGCGTTAGGGCTAGTTTTGAATCCCTTAGCTCAGGCGTTGCCTCAAGGGCAGGGAGTCCAACAATTACCACCGGGCGAAGCCTTTGGACGGGAATCCGAAAATATCTGGTTATGGTCGTATATGTGGCCTAACCCACCACACCCGGAAATATACACCGGGACGTGGGTAAGATTTGATTTTGGTTGGGGATCGACAACAGAAGAAACCCTTTTAGAAATCCTTGAGGTTTTGGAAATGAAGTTTTATCTTGATGATAGGGAAGTCAAAGACCCTCTAAAATATTTTACATTAGAGCATAGGGTAACGTATTGGGCGTTATCTTGGATTTACCGACATTCCCCATTTAAACCGGGAGAACATACTTGGAGAGTAGAGGGGGTAATGATTAGTGGGTCAGATCCAACGAAGGTTATTGACGGAGAATTTACCGTAATTGAGAGAGAATAATTAGTCTTTATGAAAACCGGCAATCTAAGCCTTTTTGTCCAATTCTTTTAAGCTGAAATTGCCGGTCCCCTGCTCTCCGGTCCGAAAGGGACTCTCCCGGGGAGTAGGGCTATTTAAAAATTAGAGGGGGTAATCATTTATGCGTAAAGTTAAGGACAAAATAAAAAATGGTGGAGGAGATAAATTTAATCTGAATGTCTGAAGTTATTACAAGACAAAAGCGGTTAGATATATTAGATAATATTTGCCAGGCTTTAAAATCTCTTTGAGAAAAGGCGGTGATTATAAAGAAATGGTCGGGATAAACAATATCAAGTTAAAGACTTTAAAACAAACCTGGGCTTTCTATAACTGGGAATTAAAAAAAGAAGGTCTAACAGAAAGCGAACGATCCAAATATTTACTGGCTTTAAAATCTATTGAGAAAATTATTAAGGAAAAAGAAGATTCCCGGGAAAAAAGAAAGCATAAAAAATTTATTGCCTATGATCATAGAGAAGCGGTATTCCTGAATAAAAGAAATTATTAAACTATCCCGGCGGTCCGGAAAGGACTAAAAGAACAGATCCGGATCTCCGGTCCCCTGCTCCCCTTCTTTTAAAACCTTTTATCTAAGGGGGGCAGGGTTAATAAATAAAAACTGAAAGGGGGTGAATAAAAAGATGAAGAAACTGACTGTATTAATGGCGATTATATTGATTGCCGGGTTGTTATCTGGTTGCTGGTTATTTCCTGGATCGAAACTTGACTATATCGAAGCTGATCCTGACAAAGTAACTTTATATTTTGGTCCACAGCTAAACAATACGGAGATTAAAACTACTGAACAATTAGAAGTTACTGCTTATTATACCGATGAAAATAAAGCCGATGTAACTCTTGAATGTGATTATGCTCCATTAACCGTAAGCAATACCGAAGTTGTTACCGTTAATGATGAAGGCTTGATTACTGCAAAAAGTAAGGGTAATACGATCGTTTTGGTAAGCTATACGGAAGGTAGTTTTTGGACTGGCAGAATAACCAGGACTGATGAAGTAAAGATCCTGGTTAAGTAATAACAACCGAAAAGAGACCAGGGAAAGATCCTCTTGATTTAGGCTCATTCTTATTAGTTAAGGTAAAGCCTGAAACTTTTGGATCTTCCCCGGCTCCTCTATTCTATCATAAAAAATAAGAGAGGGGATTAAATGTCCATTAAAAAATTTATTCTTAAACTTTACCAGGCTATTCAGGTTATTGCTGATTTTATCTTATATCGTTCACATAGTAAATTTAGGTGGTGATCATAAAAATATAAGGGAGTGGTTTAAAGAATGGTGCTAATGAATATAAAGGCTTTAGAAGAAACCAGGTCTTTCTATAAGGTGGAATTGGAGAAGGAAGATCTAACGGGAAGAGAAAGAGATAAATATTTAAGGGCTTTAAAACTTATTGAGGGATTTATTAAGAGGAAAGCTAAAAAAGGAAGTTAATTATGGGCTTATCACCGGGCCTGGAATATGAAAAGGCTCTAAGGATTGATAACCGCTTGAAAGAGGTAGAACTCTTTGACTACCTGAACAGTTTAGACTTAGCAGACAAGTTATTGATAAGAGATACCTATTATCTTTTTTGTGGTAGCGAAAGCAAAGAGGAAAAGGCTATAACCAAAATATTAAATGAAAGGGGGTTTAAATAATGTATTGGTATCCGCTTATAACGTTTTTAGTAGTTTTGGGGATAATCGTATATTGCATTAGAAAAGAAAAAAGAGAATAAGTGAATTAATGCGGTGATCCGGCTTAATTCCAATTCCCCGGATCCCGGTCCCCTGCTCCTCGGTAGGACAGGCGTCTTACCTGGGGGCAGGGATAAAAAAAAGGAGGCAGATGTTCAATTTTTGGTTTTGGTTATTCATAATTTTCTTATTAATACTTTGGTTAAAGGGCAGTAATGGTTATGAAGAAGGTCAAAAGCAATTTGAAGAAGATAATTTTTTAGGTCAGTATTATGGGAAAAGGGTAGGCAAAAAGACTAAAAGAAATTTATGATCATAAAAAAGGAGTTTAAAAATGTTCGCAAAATATGTTTGTCTAGGTTGTGGTATAACCTGGCGGAGTGGAGACATACTGGTAATATGTCCGGTCTGCAGGTCAAAGGCGGTGCTAGTAAAAAACGGGGTAGACGCTAAAGAGGTAAAAACTCAACTCTCTGCTAAAGAAAATACTCAAAATAAATATAAAGTGAGGTGAGATAGTTGACAAAAGCAGAATACAGAAAAATAATTTGGGGAATTTTGAAAGATTATAGGGATGACAAAGATATGACTTTGGAAAAATTACTGGAATTGATAATGGCGATACCAACTCCCAAAGAGTTCACTAATGTCAGGATTTTGTTCCCCTGTTGAAATAGCTCGTAAAATGGTTAGAATAGGTGAGGCTAAAGCTGATTTATCAATATCTCGTATGCTTCTTTTGGGAATATTAGCCGGGGTGTTTATCGGCTTTGGCTCAGAATTGGCCATTATGGTTACTTACGACATGCCAAAATATTTTGGAGTGGGTTTTACTAAATTTATGTTTGGAAGCGTTTTTTCAGTGGGGTTAATGCTAGTCATAATTGCTGGGGCAGAATTGTTTACCGGAAATAATCTGATCCTAATAAAAGTATTAAACCGCGAAGGTGCTCCGGGGAAAATGTTTAAAAATTGGTTTTGGGTGTATATAGCCAACCTTCTTGGATCTTTATTGTTGGTTTGGATTATGTTTGAAACCGGGCTTTGGAAAGCGGATAATTTTGAGGTAGGAGCAAAAGCCTTAATAATTGCCCATGAAAAATTAAATCTTTGCTGGTGGGAAGCCTTTGTCCGGGGAATCGGCTGTAACTGGTTGGTATGTCTAGCTATATGGATAGCGGTGGCATCTAAAGATATAATCGGAAAGATCTTTGGAATATATTTCCCTGTTATGGCTTTTGTGGCAAGCGGATTCGAGCATTGCGTGGCAAATATGTATTTTATTCCAATGGGTTTATTGTTGAAGGGGAATGCTGATGTGGTAAATACAGCAGGATTGACTGGAAAATTGAACAACCTTACTTTACAAGGATTTTTTG
>NMQN01000850.1 GCA_003575245.1 Candidatus Atribacteria bacterium 1244-E10-H5-B2
GCCACCGGCTAACAACAGAGCCATGACACTAATTAATAGGCTAATTAGTTTTGCCTTATTAATCTTCATTTTTAGCACCTCCACGATTTTTATTAATTTTTTAGAACAATCAAAACCGCTTCGCTCCGCTCAAATCATACAACATCTTTTACTATGTTTGAATAAAGGCTTCACCGACCTAAAATTTTATTTAATTTTTAGACCTTATTCTTCTTTCTCGATCCTATTTATACCCCCTCCTAAAACAATCCTAGAATTTGTGGATCATTTGTGCTGGTAGCCAGGTAATTATCTGAGGGAATAGGGTAAAGAGTACCAAACAGACCATTATAATAATGATAAAGGGGATCACCCCCCTTATTATATCCTTCATAGTAACTCCTAACTCTGGCGGAGCAATACCCCGACAAACAAAAATAGACATCGCCATAGGAGGGGTTTGAAAGGCCATTTGCAGATTAATGCAAATCATCATACCAGCCCACAAGGGATCAAATCCTAACTCTTTCAAAATAGGTGAGAATATAGGGACAATAATAAAGACAATGCCAATCCACTCAATGAACATCCCTAAAAAGAAGACAATCAACATAACTACAAGAAAAGAGGCCCATCTTCCACCTGGGACAGATACAATAGCATTGGCTACTACTTCACCACAGCCAGCACTCATAAACACCCCGACGAAGGCGTAACATAGTGCTGCTATAAGGACCACGAAAGCACTCACCCTAAGTGTTTGTATGGCAGCATGTTGGACTAAGTCCCAACTAAACCTACGGTAGGCGATAGCCAGGAGGACGACAGCAAGGCTCCCCACAGCTGCCGCTTCAGTTGGAGGGGCTATACCGGTAAAAATGGTCCCCAAGACTGCCAAAATAAGTAATACTGGTGGAACCAGTGATTTCAATAACTTTGTCATTTTTTTCTTAGAGGATATTTTTATCCTTTCTTCAACTGGTATAGGTGGTCCCAATTCTGGGTGCAAATAACACCGGATTATTATATAGGTGATATATGAACCTGCGAGGATAAGTCCAGGAAAAATGGCTGCCATGAACATCTTCCCCACGGAAAGTCCCGCTTGCGGTCCATAGACAACTAACATAATACTAGGGGGGATAAGTATTCCGAGGGTGCCACCAGCAACACACGTACCCGCGGCTATAGATTTGTCATAACCCCTATTCACCATTGGTGCCAGTGCAATAAGGGTTAATATCGTAACAGAGGCAGTGATTACCCCTAAACACGCGGCGATGATAGTACCGAATATTAAGGTAACTACTGCTAACCCACCCCTGAATCCGCTCAAACTTTCGTATAACGCATTGTAGAGATCTTCAGCTATCCCTGAATGTTGGAGCACAACCCCCATAAAGGTGAAAAGTGGGACAGCAAGGTAGGGATAGTTTAATGATAAGGCAAAAAGGCGGGTATATAATATGTGGAATGTTACATCCCCTCCAAAAAGGAGGCAACCGAATATTAATCCTATACTACCTATCACGAAGGCAATGGGGAAACCGGTCAGGACAAAACCTAGCACCCCTCCGAACATTAAAACGGTAACTATTTCGGGAGTTAATTCAAGCAAGTGGTTCACCCCTTATAACAAAATATAGGTCCCGGATAAATTTAGCTATACCTTGGAGGGTTAAGAAGAATATCCCTAGGGCAAAAACAGTTCTATATGGTGCGGCAGGTGGATACCAAAAAGTAGAGATCATCGTCTCATTAATTCTCCAGGCCCTCACTGCCCAAGATGTAGAAGTTATCATTAACGCCCCCATTAATGGAAAAAAAAGGAATAAGGCACAGATAACATCTAATAAAGCTTTTTTCCTCGGGGAAAAATTACGGTAAAAGAGGTCTACCCTAATATGGGAACCGTGTAGATGATCATATGACCATCCAAGTACATAAAGGGTCCCACCAGCCATGATCATGGTATCGTATGCCCAGAGGGTAGGCGCATTAAAGAAGTGCCTCATTATAGTATCATATGCGCCTACCAGTACAAGGAGCCAAGCACACCATTTTGCCCAAGAACCAGCGTATTCGCTTATAGAATCAATACCCCCAAGTATCTTTTTCAATATTGTCATACCTCTTAGCTCCTTGTTACCTACCCTTTATCCAAATTAGTTAGTAACCTTATCACTGGACAGATGAATAAGCCTCCCAATAGTTGTTCATGGATTCTAAAATCGCATTATATATAGGACTTTCTTTAGCAGCTTTTTCCGTGTAATACTTTTGTGCCTCCTCCAAGAGGGCATCTTCTACTTCTTTGGGGAGCCGGTATACTTTGCATCCATAACCTTCAAATTTTTCTGCCGCTTCGATGGAATTATATACCAGGTATTCATGCTGTGCCTGTGTCCATTTATCTATTTCATCTTGTACTAATTGCTTAAGATCATCAGGGAGTTCCTCCCAGGCTTGTTTGTTGACAAAGAAACACTGAGGATCACTGGGTGCCCGGCTAGGAGACAGGATGACATATTTGGCAATTTCGTAGAAATGCATATCCCAATTTGATGCCAAAGTAGAGTATTCAAAAGCATCAATTGTCCCCCTCTCCATTGCCTCATAAAGCTCACCACCAGGTAGAAATACGACAGCAGCACCCATATTGGCCAAAATCTCTCCGCCATCACCAGAACAACGCATTTTTAGACCTTTAAGATCATCCACAGTTTTTATAGCTACTTTGGAGTGGAGGAATACTTCCCCAGGGAGTGGAGATAGTGCACCTGGAAACGTTATTACATTATACCCTTCCATCATCTTATTCATTAGCTCTGCCCCGCCGCCATAGTTAAACCAGGTACGTAAGGCTTCTCCAGGTAGACCGCCTGGTCTGGAACTGATAAGACCAGCAGCCTTCCACTTATCCAAATTATACATAGGGCAGGTATAACACATTTGTAGAACGCCCTCATCTACAGCATCAATCTCTTTAGTTGCCGGGACGACAGAACCACCAACAAATGCTTTAACTACTAACCGACCGCCACTGGCTTTTGTGATGGCTTCGCAGAGTTTGTCATGGAAGATCTGTGACGGATCGGTAGCTGGGCCATGGCCTGAGGACTTCCATACAATCGTATCAGATGCCAGTGCAGAAGTAGCTCCAACCATTAGTAATGCTGCTATTGCAATGATTGAAATTAACAATACAATACTCTTTTTCATTTTCTTCTCCTTATAAATTTTTAGATACTTCTAAAAAAATTCTCACTCTCCCATTCTTAAACTATATAATCGCCTCCTCTTTTTTGCCGCTTCTCGCAAGCGTGGAACAATCTTTACATTTATATTTAGGCATTATCTTGCTTCTCCTCCATCTTCTTCTCTAGCTCTTTCCTCCTGGCCTCATAGAATTGATGCAGTTCCTTATTTAAAGTTTCCGGACTGATGCCCAGAATTTTACTAATCTTTTTAGTCTGGCTTTTGGAAGGGACAAGTCCCCCGGTCTCAAACTGAGAAATATACACCTGGGATACCCCTACCAGAAGAGCCAGATCTACCTGGGTCAGCCTCTTTCCCTCTCTCCCCCGATATTTTGTTAAAACAATTTATAATCTGTTTTGATTGACTTCCTGGTAAATAACTTCTGCTTTCATCTCTTCTACCACGACCGCCCACCAGGAGCTTTTTTTGCTAAGAAGTTTAATTGAAAACCTCCACATACATAACAAGACTCTATCGGACATTCTACAAGAAATAATTTCGCACATATCTTATCCGATAAAGCTTTGTTATGTATAGCAAAAAAAACATTATATTTTTAACCAGGCTAAAATTATTCGTCATATTTATTAAATACCTAAAAACGCAGTTCTTACTAAATCAGAATTGAGAAGTTCTTGTCCAGTTCCTTCGACTGCTATTGAACCTGTTTGGATTACATACCCATAATCAACTAATTTTAGCACTTCATGTATTTTTTGTTCCACAATTAAAACCGAAAGGCCTCCTTCTCGTAAATCTTTTGCAGTTTTAAATAACATATTGGCGTATTCTGGCATTAGGCCAAGAGAAGGTTCATCTAAAAGTAGGAGTTTCGGTTTGGACATCAAAGCTCGAGAAATAGCTAATATTTGTTGCTCACCTCCAGATAATGTTTCTGCTTTCTGCTTTAACCTACTCTTAAGCAAAGGAAACTTTTTATAAATATTCACAAGCTGCTCCATTTTTTCTTGATATTTTTTACCATAAGCTCCTAATAATAGATTCTCTTCAACCGACAACTTCCCAAATAGTCCTCTCCCCTCCGGAACCAGAGAAATGCCCAATTTTGAACGTTCATATGCTGGAAGGTTATCAATTCTTTTTCCCATAAAATTAATCTCGCCTTTGTCAGCCCGTAATAGCCCTACTATTGTACGAAGAAAAGTACTCTTCCCTGCTCCATTGGCTCCAACCATGGCAATGATTTGATTATCTTCAATTTTTATGGACACATCTCTTATAACATTAAAGGCTCCATATGAAACTTGTAGTGATTTAACTGATAATAGCATAGTCTACCCCCATATATGCTTTTGTTACCTTTGAATTTTTTACAACTTCTTTAGGAGTACCAGAAGCAATCTTCTCTCCCGAATCTAAGACAATGATATAATCTGCTATGGGCATCAGAGCCTCCATAACATGCTCGATTATAAAAATTGTAATTCCTTTTTGATTTATATCTTTAATTAAATTTACCTCTTCTTTTAATTCAAGAGGGGTAAGACCACTCATTGGTTCATCAAGTAACAACAATTCTGGTTCAGTGGCTAATGCTCGCGCAATCTCCAGCTTCTTTTTATCAGCAACTGTAAAATTGCTACTAATAATATTTCTCTTATCTTTAAGGCCCACTGTTTCTAGATACTTTACCGCCTTCTTTTTTGCATCATTTATTAGTGAAGTTCTGACAAGTGCTCCGATCATAACATTTCCTAAAGCAGTCATTGAATCTAAGCATATAGAATTTTGAAAGGTTCTTACCATTCCCTGTTTACAAATACTATTAGGTTTCAGTCCGGTAATATTATTACCTTTGAATATAACATGTCCCTCATCAGGCAATCTTGAATATCCTTCTATAGCAGTTCCAGTTATCAAATTAAAGAGAGTTGTCTTCCCAGCGCCATTAGGACCAATTAATCCTGTTATTTGACCTTTTGATATATTGAAACTAATATCTTTATTTGCAGTTAATCCACCGAATCTTTTAGTAACATTATGAACTTCTAATAGAGCATTATTCATTATTTCTACCTTCTTTATTTATAAAGCTTTTGATTAGTTGTGCAACTCCCTGAGGTTGGAATAGAATAATTATCAAGACTACGATTCCTAACACAATTGAATCAATTCCACGTCCTTCTCCTCCAATGAAACTTCGGATATACTCTGAAAGAGGTATAAATATCATTGCACCAATTATTGGTCCAATTAGAGTGTTGCAACCACCAAGAATAGCAATAAGAGCCATTTGAACAGATATCTCCATACCAAAAACCATGTTAGGATCAATGTAAAGCTGATATTGAGCATAAAATGATCCTACAATTGCAACAATAAAAGCACTGATATAAAAAGCAAAATGCTTATATTTAGTTGTGTTGACCCCTAGTGCTTCTGCAACATTTTCATCTTCTCGAATTGCCTGTAAATAGTAACCCATCTTAGAATTGACAATAGCATTCGTAATTAAAAGTGTTAAAAGTAAAAAAGTAAAAAATATGTAAAAGAAAGGAAGTTTGGATTCAAATTGGATTATTGAAAATGAGCTGGCCTTTAAGGGTATCAGGATACCTCTAGCCCCTCCTATATAATCGAAATTCTCTGCAAGTATTCTGGAAATTTCTCCTAACGCCAATGTTCCAATAGCAAAATAATGTCCCCGAAGGGTAAATCCAAAAACAGGAAATGAAATAAGGGAAGCGACAGTTACAGCTATAGCTGCACCTATAATAATTCCTAACCAGGGATTAACTCCAAAATTCCGAAATAGAATAGCCGAAGTATAAGCACCAATTCCAAAAAATGTTGCATGACCAAAAGATACATAACCCAAATAACCACCCATTAAATTCCAAGCTAATCCTAATGTTGCATACAAGACTACCATTATTAATACATGATGGAAAAAAATATTTCTAATAAATAAAGGAATAAGAAAGACTAATATAACAATTAGCACTTGATATATTTTATTTTTTTGATTATTTTTGGTCACCATTACCATCCCAGTAACCCTCTTGGTCTAAATAAGATTACCAATAGATATATTAAAAATACAACTACATATTGAAATGCAGGTCCAATATAAAAACCTGCCAGAGATTCACTTATTCCAATAATTATTCCCCCCAGCATTGCCCCTGTAATAGAACCAAATCCTCCTAGGGCAACACAAGTAAAAGCAATGATAACAAGGAAGGAACCCCCTTGTGGTGATACTGGATAAAAACTGGAAAACAGCACACCGGCAAGTCCAGCAGTAGCCCCAGCTATTCCAAATGTTAACATATAAACCTGTTCTACTTTAATACCTACTAGAAGTGAAGCTTCTTTATTCAATGATACTGCCTGAATAGCCATCCCCCATTCTGTCTTTTTAAGAAAAATATATAATAAAAAAATTGCGGCAGAACTAATTGCAGCAGCAATTAATTTGTTTAAACTTAGGTAAATATTACCAATACCAATGCTCCCTTGAACAATAGTGGAAAATATTATCCTATAATCTGGACCCCACAAGTATTGTGCTGTATGTTTCAAAATAAGAGACAATGCAAATGTTGCCAGTAAAGTCGTTAAAAGCGATGAACCTAAAATTCTTTTTATAGCTATTTTGTATGACACAATAGAAAGAAGACATATACCGATTATTCCTAGAGGCACTGATAGTAATGGGTCAAAATTGCGAAGTGCATAAAACCAGAATGAAATGTACATCCCATACATTAAAAATTCACCATGAGCAAAATTAATAATTCCCATCACTCCCCATACAAGAGCTACTCCCATGGCTACTAAAGCATATATTAATCCCATTACAAATCCATTTAAAAGTGTTTGAAGAAAGAACATTGAGTCACCTCCCTAGAGTATATCCATAGCATAGTGGATCCTTATCATTGAAAAAATATTTATGGATACCGGTAATAAATACAGAGTAAGAAACTCTCACAATAATTGCTTCTCCTTTAGGGGTATCTACAGATTCTAGTAAGGTTGCTCTTGCATATGTGTCTAATATGCTTTCCTGAACAATAACATCACCAATATTGGTTTTCCCTTCGGCATACATACAAGCCATTTTGGCACAAGTTCCGGTAGCACAAGGTTCTCTATCAATCTGACCATTTCCAAACATAACAATATTCTTATAATCCGCTGTTTTTTGTTTTGGTGGTCCACTAAATTCTACCATACTGACCCCTTTGCCATCTGTCATTTTTAAAACACTCTCAATACTATTCAATTTTTTTCTTATTAATATTCCCAGTTTAGACCATTTTTCAGCATAATCAGGTTCAAGTGGATATGAAAATTGGTTGGACTCTAAAATTGCAAAGATATTTCCAGCATATGCAATTTTAGCATCTATTTTTTCTTCTTCTAATTCGAAAGATACTTCTCCTATCTTATAAGAAGGTACATTCTCTATGATTGCCTCTTCTACCTTATAACCATTAGTTTTTACCTCTGTTTTTACAAGACCTGCAACAGTATCAAAAGCAAATTCATTCCCCTCATGCATGACGATATTCAATTCACTAATTGCTGTAGCAACACCCACAACTGCATGACCACACATATCCATATATCCATGACCATCAAAGAATATCAATCCACAACAGGCTTCTTTTGAAATTGATTGGGTAATTGCAGTTCCGGTCATTTCGCTGTATCCTCTTGGCTCAAACATAAGGCTTTTTCTAATCCAATCATGATTATTCTTCCAATACGCAAGAGTTTGAGCCATATTAGCTAAACATGGAGTTACCGGATTATAAATAATACGCGTAGGAGCTCCACTAGTATGTGTATCAACTGCTTCAATCATTTTATTAAACAGCATAATATCCTCCTGACTCTATCCTAATTATTTAAGAGTTAGATTGATGTGTTAATCATTTAAAAAGATATTCCCCTGCTATTTTTCAAATACCAGGGGAATATCATACTTTAAATATTACCTTTGATTCCAGGCTGGTGTTGGCCATATTAAATCAGTTGTTGCCTCATCTAATGGTAAAACAGTTTTGTATTCACCACCAACAATCTGGGAAATAATAACTGATGCTCTTTCATTCTGTCCTTCTTCTGTAAATTTAACCCCACCACCAACATCAATATCCCATTGTATATCAGTTTCCTTAAGAGCTTCTATGATTTTGTTACTTTCTACAGATCCTGCACGATTAATTGCATCAGCAAGCACTAAAGTTGCCTCAAGCTCACCCATTACAACACCATCGAGCCCTTTACCATTAGATATTTTTTTATAAATACCATCTACAATTTTTAAATTTTTGTTATTTTCAACACGATCCAACTTAAATATTTGTGTTCCAAAAATATAGTCCGCATCCTTTCCCATACGTTCTACTAGCTTAAGATCTTGATATCCACTACAAGGTGAAAAAATTCCTTTGGGGAAAAAGTTTGCTTCTTTATATCCTCTTAAGAAAAGCATGTAGTCAGAAAGAAGACTCGCGTGTATGATAACATCAGGATTTGCATTTTTAAGTCTCAAAATAGCGCTTGAAACATCTGTAGCACCAAAGGGATGACCACTCTCTTCAACCATTTCGTATCCATATAGATCGCCATAATGTTGACTCCACTTTAACATATTCTGTCCATATTCTCCAACCATATAAGCAACTGCATAGGTCTTTATTCCTGCTCCAAGTTTTTCATTCATTTCATTAATACCATCGAAGATGGATTTCATTTCTAGATCATCATAGGAATAAACTCTAAAAAAGGTTTTGAACCCTTGTTTATGTAAATCAGTTGAGCTGGATGAACCATTGACTAAGGGAATTCCATACTTTTCAGCGATTATACTTGCTGATTTAGTTACTCCACTGTTATATCCACCAAGTAAACCAACAACATTTTGTTGAGTAATAAGCCTCTCAGCTTCTGCTTTGCCTACATCTGCCTTACCTTGATGATCAGAAAAAATAATTTCAATTTTTTTTCCATCTAAGTTTGGTAATCCCTCCGAGGCAGCTAAGGGCAAATCTAAATCTGGATAACTGTTATTGATAATCTCCATCGCTGTTTCCGCAGCCCATTTACAACGGTTACCGGTATCGGCAATAGCACCAGAAAGAGGGAAAAATGCTCCAATCTTGATAGTATCAGCTAACACTGTAATGCTACATAATGCTAATAAGAAAAACACTACAACTAGCATATAGAGTACACCCTTCTTTTTCATTTCATTTAACTCCTTTCGATTTATATTTTAAAAACAATATTATTACTTACATTTTTATAAAGGTTCATCGCCTCCCTTTTTAGTAATATTTTCGCCCAAGCTAATTCTTGTAAAGTAATTTTAATGTAGCATAAGATAATTGAATTAGATAAGGATTTATCATTTTTTAAACTATATAGCCATCCCCCTTTTTTTTATATTTCGGCATTCCCTCGATTCTCCTCTATCCTCTTCTCTAACTCTTTCCTTCTTTCCTCATAGAATTGATGGAGTTCTTTATTTAAAGTTTCCGGACTGATGCCCAGAAATTTACTAATCTTTTTAGTCTGGCTCTCGGAGGGGATGAGTCCACCAGTCTCAAATTGTGAAATGTGAACCTGAGAGATTTCCATCAGGAGAGCCAATTCTACCTG
>NMQN01000307.1 GCA_003575245.1 Candidatus Atribacteria bacterium 1244-E10-H5-B2
TGTCTTCCCTAACATTTGTTTGGCTTCTTCTCCCACAGCTAAAACTTTTCCACTATCTCTTAAAATAGAGACTACCGAAGGTTCCTGAAGAACAATTCCTTTCCCCTTCTGATAGATTAAGACACTTACGGTACCCAAATCTATGCCCAAACTTCTATCCATTCCTAGCATGCTTATCTTCTCCTCCTCTATTTAGTCGTTAGTGAATAGTCGTTAGTCGTTAGTTAAAATCCTTTATAGAACTTACTAATTATCTAATTTATAATTGCACAGTTTTTTGCTTTTATTTAATATTAACTAAATACTATTCACTTCACTAATGACTAGTTTAATGGTCAATTGGTGAATCGGTCAATTGAATAATCTTGTATCTTGTATTAATACTAACAACTAGTTATCCAATAGACAAGCGAGACGCCTATCCTACGTTGGGCACGTACATCGTGCCCCTTGCTTCTGAATTCCATCTCTTCCTATCTTTACTATATACTATATACTTGATATTCGATATTATCTTATCTTCTAGCTTCTATTTTCTTCGCGATATACAATATACGAAATACGATATACTATTACTAACGACTATTCACTATTCACTAACGACTAATTCACTCTTTCACTCTCTTAATATCTGCTCCTAAGGAATTTAATTTTTCCTCTAACTTCACATATCCTCTATCTAAATGATAAATTCTATTTAATTCGGTAGTTCCTTCTGCTACTAAACCTGCTAATACTAAAGCTGCTCCGCCCCTTAAATCTGAAGCCATTACTGGGGCTGCACTCAATTTTTTTACTCCTTTAATAATAGTGCTATGTCCTTCTACTTTAATATCTGCTCCCATCCTTATCAAATCACCGGTATGAACGAATCTATTCTCAAATACAGTTTCAGTAATAACACTGGTACCTTTTGCTACACAGGATAAAGCCATAAACTGGGGTTGCATATCGGTGGGAAATCCAGGAAAAGGTAAAGTTTTAATATCTACTGCTTTAACTCTGTCTGGCCCTATCACTTTAATCAAATTCTTTTTTAGTTTAATCTGCACTCCGGCTTTTTCTAACTTCACTATCAATGGTTTTAATAATAATGGACCAGCCTTTTCTATCAAAACATCTCCCCCCGTGATAGCAGCTGCTATCATATAGGTACCTGCTTCAATACGGTCAGGAATTATAGCATAATCAATTCCGTGTAATTCTTTTACTCCTTCTATTTTAATTAAATCAGTCCCTAATCCTTTAACTTTGGCACCCATTTTATTTAATAAATGTCCTAATTCTACTACTTCAGGGTCTTTGGCTGAATTTACAATTTTGGTTATTCCTTCTGCTAAACAAGCAGCCATCATTATATTTTCAGTCGCTCCCAAACTGGGGAAATCTAAGTATATTTCATCTCCTTTTAATGTATTAACTTTCGCTTCAATATAACCTTTTTCCACTTCAACTTGAGCACCTAAAGCCTCAAATCCTTTTAAATGATAATCAACCGGACGAGCACCAATAGCACAACCCCCAGGTAAAGATATCTTTGCTTTTTTTAAACGAGCCAAAAGCGGTCCCATCACTAAAATAGAAGCTCTCATCATTTTTACCAATTCATAAGGTGCCTCATAATTATTAAAATAATCAGAATCGATATAGAGATTGTTATCTTCTTTCCATTCCACTTTTACCCCTAGTTTCCTTATAACCTCCGCCATAATATCAACATCGGTAAGATGCGGAATATTCCTTAAGATACAAACATCTTTAGTTAATAAAGTTGCCGCCATAATAGATAAAGCTGAATTTTTTGCGCCATCAATTCTTACTGTACCTTGTAATCTATTCCCACCTGAAATAATAAGTTTTTCTGGATCCAATTTTTTCCTCCTCTATTTAGTCATTAGTCGTTAGTTATAAATACAAGTTGTAAGGTGCGAGATGCAAGTTTCAAGTTAATATAGTAACACGGCGTGTTGCGTTATTCTTTTCGTAAAATATATATTGTTTGAGGGCGGATTTATCCGACCCAAGTTTTGCGAGTTTGATGAATCAAGCCCCTACAAATTACTCATTATAAGTAGACACAAGATCTACCCCTACGTATTATTATACATTACTATTTTCTTCACGTGATACGCAATACTATTTCATTCTGGCCTATTTCTTTCTTCTTCGCTATTCACTAACGACTAACGACTATTCACTAATTTACGACTAATTTAATATTTTCTTCAAAAGGTTTTCTAAGAATCCCCTTTTCAGTAATAATAGCCTCCACATATCCATGGGGCGTAAGATCAAAAGCCGGATTAAACACTTTTACTCCTGCAGGGGCTATCTGTTTACCTAATATATGAGTAATTTCTTTATGATCTCTTTCTTCAATGGGGATTTCCTTTCCTGATCTTAGCGATACATCAATAGTAGATATCGGAGCAGCTACATAAAAAGGGACTTTATTTTCCCTAGCTAAAACAGACAAAGAATAAGTTCCGATTTTGTTTACCACATCACCGTTTCGAGCAATACGATCTGCTCCGACTATGATTAAGTTTATCTTTTTTTGAGACATTAAAAAGCCGGCCATATTATCAGCGATCAGAGTAAAGGGAATTTTCTCCTGCATCAATTCCCAGGCGGTAAGCCTTGCTCCCTGTAATACTGGTCTGGTTTCATCGACATAGACATGTATCTTTTTTCCTCCTTTAAAGGCAGTACGAATCACTCCTAAAGCAGTACCGTAATCTACAGTAGCCAGAGCTCCCGCATTGCAGTGAGTAAGAATGTTATCCCCATCTTTAATTAACGAAGACCCGTATTTGCCTATTGCTTTATTTATCTCTATATCTTCCCGGGCAATATTTTTAGCTTCCTGTAAAATTATATCTTTTAATTTACATAAATCAATATCTTTTTTTAGATTAATCAAATTCATCATTCTCTCTAAAGCCCAAAAAAGATTAACTGCTGTAGGTCGAGTAAGGGTCAGGCAGTTTTTAGCCTTCTCCATATCTAAACTGAATTCTTTATAGGTATCTGCTTTTGAAGAATAAGCAGCAAGGGCTACACTAAAGGCAGCCGCCACTCCAATAGCTGGTGCGCCCCTTATTTTCATCTTCTTAATAGACTCTGCTACCTCTTGATAAGTAGAACAATTAATTATTTCATATTCTAAAGGAAGTTTTCTCTGGTCAATTAAAAATACTTTCCCCTCTTTCCATTCGATAGTTCTCATCTTTTATCCTCTTCTCCTACTGGTTAACCAGTTTGCTTGTTTACCAGTTAGCCTGTTTGCCAGTTAAATTAGTCTACCAGTCACCCAGTCTGCCGGTCTTCCGGTCAATGCGGCAGGCAATACACCACTGCTTCCTTTCTTTAAACTTGTAACTTGAAACTCGTAACCCGTAACTTGTCACTAATTACTCATTACTCATCACTGTTTTTCTATCCGCTCTACCCTATCTAATATTCTGGCTTTTTTTCTTTCTTCCTTGCTATTCACTATTCACTAACGACTAACGACTATTCACTATACACTGTTTTAAATAAAGCTAATCACTCCCAGGCTGGTTAAAGTAACAATTACTCCAGCTATCATAATCCCTCCCACTATTGTAGGAAAGGCATACCAAAACCTTATGCCAAAAATAAATGCAGCAGCTGACCCGGTCCAGGCTCCTGTTACGGGTAGAGGAATAGCTACGAAAAATAATAAAAATAAGGCTCCATATTTTTCGAATTTTTCCTCGGTAT
>NMQN01000096.1 GCA_003575245.1 Candidatus Atribacteria bacterium 1244-E10-H5-B2
AGAAATGCGGTGAAAGATATTTTACTTCTGGAAAGAGATAAATATCTTGGCGGAATCCTTCCTCAGTGTATCCATAACGGATTTGGTTTACAGTATTTTAAGGAAGAATTGACCGGGCCGGAATATGCAGAGAGATTTATTACTAAATTAAAGGGTTGCCAGATTGATGTAAAGACCGAAACAATGGTTATAAAGATAACCCCCGATAAACGGATTATAGCCATAAACAGAGATGATGGTTTGTTACATATTCAGGCTAAAGCAGTTGTTCTGGCTATGGGTTGCCGGGAAAGAACCAGGGAGGCGATTACTATCCCCGGGAGCAGGCCTACCGGAATATTCACCGCCGGCACCGCCCAGAGATATATTAATATTGAAGGATATATACCGGGTTGTGAGGTAGTCGTTCTGGGCTCAGGGGATATCGGGATGATTATGGCCCGCAGGATGACTTTAGAAGGAGCAAGAGTTAAGGTGGTCATGGAAATTATGCCTTTTTCTACCGGGCTAATCAGAAACAAGGTTCAGTGTCTGGATGATTTTAATATCCCCTTAAAATTCAATCATACTATTACCCGAATTAAGGGGGAAAAGCGGGTAGAAAGAGTGACTGTTGCCCAGGTGGATAAAAATCTGCAAGCGATTCCTGGAACCGAGGAAGAGATAAGCTGTGATACCATCCTGTTATCTGTTGGTTTAATCCCGGAAAATGAGCTAACCAGAGAAGCGGGAATTAAATTAGACCTGGTAACCAGAGGGCCCATAGTAAACGAAAACCGAGAGACAGAGATTGAGGGAATTTTTGCCTGCGGAAATGTACTCCATGTTCATGATTTAGCCGATTTTGTTACTGAAGAGGGAGAGATAGTAGGTAGAGCTGCAGGCGAATACCTTAAAAGGAATAGAAAGTTTCGTCACCGACCTATAAAAATAGTCCCTGGTGACAATATTGCTTATGTAGTCCCTCAACATATAGATTTTATTGTTCCGGAAAGAAAGAAAATAAAAATATTTATGAGGGTAAAAAAACCGGCAGAGAGGGTCAGGATTAATTTATTAGATGATAAAGGCAGAGTATTGGGTTCTTATAGGAAGAGGATTGTAACCCCGGGGGAGATGGTGAGCGTCTATTTACCGGAAGTTTTATTGGATGATAAATTGAAAAATATAACCATCTCTATTAAAAGGGATTAGGGAGTAAAGAGGATGGAACCAAATAAGATAATATGTGTAAGCTGCCCCATAGGTTGTAGGATGACCATCCAGAGTAAAGATGGAAAGATTACCTCTATTATAGGGAATGTCTGTCCTAAAGGGATTAAATATGCCGAAGAAGAATTTATCAATCCGCTAAGAATTTTACCCACCACTGTTAAGGTGATTGGCGGTGAATTACCTTTAGTGTCGGTAAAGACGAAAAAAGCAATTCCTAAAAGACTATTATTAAAAGCTATGACAGAAATTGCTGAAATTGAAGTTAAAGCCCCGGTTAAAATAGGTCAGGTAATTAAAGATGATTTGATGGGAACAGGCGTAAGCCTGGTTGCCACCCGCAATATTAAGAGAGCTAATTCTAACCTGTGTTCCTAGTGTAAGCTTTAGTGGGGTAGTTAGGTAAAAAAGATTATGCTTACATTTTTCTCTTTCTTGACTCGATATTCGATATTAGTTTTGTGTTCCCATAAAATTTTGAAGTAACCAATTATATATGTTATTATTTTTATAGCGATTTTTCAATCAATATTTTGTATTTATATAAAATAAGGAAAAAACTACAGATGCAAGATCTCAGAGACTGTTTTAGAGAACACCCCATAATTGCCTCCATAAGAAACGATTCAGATTTTAAATATGCTCTCAACAGCAAAGCTACTACCCTTTTTATTCTCTATGGAGATATATTTAATCTGCCGCGGATTATGAAAGAATGTAAAAAACATAACAAGCTGGTTTTTTTACATATGGATCTAATTAAAGGAATTGGTCGAGATAGGGAAGGAGTAATATATTTAGCTAAGAAAGAACTTTGTAATGGGATTGTTACCACTAAAAATAATCTAATCAATATAGCTAAAAAAGAAGGACTTATTGCTATACAGCGTCTTTTTTTGCTTGATTCTGCTGCCTTAAAAACTGGAGAACAGATATTAAAACATAATCAACCCGATGCAGTGGAAATTTTACCCGGGATAGCTGCTCCTTATTTTATAGAACACGTATATAAAGAATTGCTCTGTCCGGTTATTGCCGGTGGTCTGATTTCTGATAAAAGTGAAATAGAGAAATTATTTCAAAAAGGAGTCCTGGCAATATCTACCAGCATAAAAGAATTATGGTAAATTTTGTCTTTAAATATTTAAGAGATTAGGTTATAATTAAAATAACCCAGCATACTTTTTAGTAAAGTAATTTAAACTTTTGACAGACAACTTCAACTTGCAATTTATCAACTACAAATTCCTCGCTGACTAACTACTGGGTTAGCGTTGGATATTTGAGGAAGAATTCTATCAGTTCGATATTATTTACGATGCGGGTGAGCTTTAATCACTTAACTGATAGAGTTACTCAATTCCTTCGCTCTTATTACACTCTCAGGGGATAGCAATTTTGCATGAGCTACTAATTTAAGATGGGGGGCGATATATAGAAAAATAAACTGTATCAGTTAATAAGTTTTAAAATTATTAAGGAGGTTATAATTTAACCATGAATTCAAGAAAAATTTTTTCGATTGTTTTAGTTTTAACTCTATGTTTATTGCTATCAGTAGGAACTGCTCTGGCAAAACCGGTAACCATAACTTTCTGGCATGCAATGAGCGGGTCGCGCCTTGGGGTAGTAGAGTCGATTATCGAAAGCTTTAATGCCACCCATCCTGATTTTGAGGTTAAGCCGCTATTTACTGGTTCCTATGCGGAAACACTAACCAAATATGTTGCTGCATATCCTACCAAAACAGGTCCGAACATGGTTCAGGTTTATGAAGTGGGGACTCAGACGATGATTGACAGTGATGCTATTACCCCTGTCTATCAAATCCGTTATGGATACACTGAGGAAGGATTCCGCCAAGATATTTATCTCTTTCCAGAAGTAAAATATCTTTCACCGCATTTCTTTTGGCTTCCAGGGCAACAGCCAGACCGGCTGGACCCCCTCCGATAATTACTAAATCATACTCTAACTTCATCTTTAAACTTAACTCCCGTTTCTTTAATCATATCTTTGGTCTTAGTCTTTAAAATTTCTGAACCCTTTCCTTTTTTAGTTATGCTTAAAGGAGAAATTTTTAATTCTTCCGAAAGAATTTTTAAAACTTTAGGACTGCAAAAACCCCCCTGACATCGGCCCATCCCTGCCCTAATCCTTCTTTTAATGGCATCCAGGCTTCTGGCCGGTACCGGTTGATGGATAGCCCTTAGCATCTCTCCTTTGCTTACTTTTTCACATCGGCAGATAATCTCTCCGTAATCAGCATCTTTTTCTACTATCTCCTGCCATTTTTCCATTTTATTTAAGTAGTCCACAAATCTTTGTTCCTCGGGCAGGGTTTCTATAAAATCATCCTTGTAATTTAATTCTAACTGGGGAGAAATTTCTTTAGCCACTTCTTTTAAAATACCACTGACCATCTCGGCAATAGCCGGGGCAGAACTTAAGCCGGGTGATTCAATACCTGCCACATTGATAAATCCTCTAATCTTTTTTGAAGCCTCAATAATAAAATCATCTCTCCCTTC
>NMQN01000542.1 GCA_003575245.1 Candidatus Atribacteria bacterium 1244-E10-H5-B2
CAGGTTCTTCAAAAAGGGAGAGGTGTCTTGCTGGAATTAGATGTTCAGGGGGCTATGCAGGTAAAGGAGAAATTCCCTGATGGTATTTTTATTTTTATAGCTCCTCCAAGCTGGAAGGATTTAGAGGATAGATTGCGAAAAAGAAATACTGAGGGAGAAAAGGCCCTGGAAAAAAGATTAAAAGATGCCCGTATTGAAATAAAATATAAAAAAAATTATAATTATCTGGTAGTGAATAATAATATAAAAACCGCTCTAAAAAAAATAGAGTCTATAATAATCGCCGAAAGGTGCAAAATAGCAAATTATAAAAAATAAATATTGGTTGTAAAATAGTATAATTTTAGTAAAGAGGAAGGACGAGAAATAAAAATGGAAAATAATAAATATTTATTATCAATGATGGTCGCAAAAAGAGTAAAAGAGTTGAAAGCAGGGGCTAAACCTTTGGTGGAAACCAAATATAGGAAACCACTTACGATTGCCTTAGAGGAGATAAAAGCAGGAAAAGTATACCTTAAAGAGGAAGAAGGACCTCTAAAGGCTGAAGAGATATTTAATGAAGATGAAGAATCTGTAAAAACTGAAGACTTATTAAATAAAGTTGAAGAACCTGCAAAACCGGAAGACATATCTAATGAAGTTGAAGAACCTGCAAAACCGGAAGACATATCTAATGAAGTTGAAGAACCTGTAAAATCTGAAGAATTATCTGATAAAGATGAAAAATCTGCAGAAATTGAAGAAATATTTAAAAAAGATGAAGAATCTGGAAAATCTAAAGGCTAATAAATAAGTATCGAGTATCGAGTATATAGTATATAGTGAAGAAAATAGAAGACAGAATTCAGAAGCCAGAAGTCAGAATAAATTCGTATTTCGTATCTCGTTAATCGTATTTAGTTTAGAATTAGTTAGTTATCTGGTTAAGAAAATTAATATAATACCAATTAATTATGTACCTACCAAAAAAAGGGTCGGATGAATCCGACCCCTACTAAACTATATACTATATACTCGATACTCGATACTATATAAAAAGGGGTAAGAAATGTTAAAAGGGAAGAAAATACTCCTGGGAGTTACTGGAAGCATAGCTGCTTATAAAGCAGCGGAGATAGTAAGTTTATTAAAGAAAAAAGGTGCAGAGGTTTTTGTAATGATGACCGAATCTGCCACCAAATTTATTCAGCCTTTGACCTTTACAACTCTTTCCGGGAACCCGACAATAGATAACCTGTTTTCTACTAATGATAAGATAGTAGTAAAACATGTCTCTCTTGCCCAATGGGCTGATCTGATATTGATTGCACCGGCTACGGCAAATATCGTCGGTAAAATTGCCCATGGTATCGCCGATGATATGTTAACCACTACAGTGATGGCTTCCAAAGCAAAAGTTATCTTTACCCCGGCAATGAATAAGAATATGCTCTCTAACCTCTTGTACCAGCAGAATGTAGAAAAATTAACTGCCTTAGGTTATGAGTTTATCGATTCAGAATATGGTCGATTGGCTTGCGGCGAAACAGGAGAGGGCAGATTAGCAAATGTCGAAGATATAGTAGATACGGTTGAGTACGCCCTGACCTTTAAAAATGATTACCAGGGCAAGGCGGTATTGGTTACTGCTTCCTGCACCAGAGAACCTATTGATAAAGTGAGATTTATTTCTAACTATTCTTCCGGCAAGATGGGATTCGCTTTAGCAAAGATTGCCCGGGCTAGAGGGGCAAGGGTTATTCTAATAACCGGACCAACCTCTTTACCTGCCCCCAGGGGAGTTACCACAATTTCAATTGAATCTGCGGAAGAGATGAAAAAAGAAGTTTTTAAATATTTTTCGGAGGCCGATATAGTAATTTCTGCCGCTGCAGTAGCCGATTTTCGTCCCAGAGAAGTATTTGCCGGAAAGATTAAAAAAGAGAAGAATAAAAAACCGCTTATTGAGCTGGAAAGAACTCCCGATATCCTTTATGAATTAGGAAAGAAAAAGGGAGATAAAATATTGGTCGGATTCGCCGCTGAAACAGAAAATTTGGCGGTCAATGCCCTTAAAAAATTGAAGGAAAAAAGATTAGATCTAATTGTCGCTAATGATATATCGGCAAAAGATGCCGGATTTGGCTCAGATAAAAATAGAGCAAGGCTGATAAACAGCAAAGGAACCGCCCGGGAATTATCCCTGATGACTAAAATTAATATGGCCGAAAAAATCTTAGATGAAATTTTGAAAATAAAGTGAATAATGGAATTAATGAGTTTAATAATATGCATGGTGAAAAGAAATATGCCGAAATAGTAATCTTGGAATTTAATTTTGATAAAATATTTCACTACTGTATTCCCCAGGATTTAAAAGACCGGATATCCCTCGGGTCGAGAGTGACCTTACCTTTCCGGGGTAAGATGACTACAGGATGCGTAGTGGGATTTTTAGCAAGGTCGGATGTTAAAAACTTAAAGAATATTCGGCAAATAACCGATAAAAAACCTCTCCTTACTCCCCAGGTAATCAGATTAACCAAATGGATTTCTAATTATTATCTCTGTTCCTGGGAAAAGACCTTAAATTATGTTATTCCCAAGACCCGCAAGGCCTGGCTTAATAAATTCGATATAGCAGATATTTCGCCCCTAAAATCCACCCGGTTGCCTGAAGATGATAAATCCTTGGATATTGAAATTATATTTTCTACAGAAGAAGTAAAAGAAATCCCCCACTTAAAAGATATAGAAAATATTTTAAATAGTAAAAAGTTTAAAACAGTTTTAATCCGCGGAAACGATTTTAATAGCAGGATGAAAATCTATTTAAGTTGTATCCGAAAGACTCTAAAGGAGGGGAGACAGGCTATTATATTAGCTCCTACTGAATCTCATCTATCAGAATTAGCCGCACTACTGGAAAAAGAATTTAAGGATAATATGGTAGTCTTTGATGAAAAAATAGACCAGAAGGCTAAATATCAGAAATGGATTAAAATAAGGAATTCTCAGGTAAATATAGCTCTGGGTATGAGGTCATCCATATTCGTACCCTTTGACAGATTAGGATTAATTATCATAGAGCGGGAACATAGCAGCCTGTACAAAGAAGAAAGGTCTCCCCGCTATAATGCCCGGGAAGTGGCTCTAAAACGAGCAGAATTGGAAAACATTCCCCTGATTCTGAGTAGTGAAACACCATCGATTGAATCTTACTGGAATGTCCATGAAAATAATTTTTTAGAGGCGGAGCTGAACACCGGAGAGGAAAGAGAGAATCTATTAAAAAAAACCATAATAGATATGACTCAGGAAAAGTCCAAAAAAAAGATAATAAGTTATGAACTTCAGCAAGCCATTTCCAGAAGTTGTTTCGTGATTTCCATAATACCATATTTACGTCACCCAGTAATTTAAATTCCGCAGACTCTTTATCTTTGCGGAGGGATTCCAAATAACTGATTAGATATTCCGCCCTCTGCTCAACTGCTTCCTTCTCTTCTCCCAAGATCACGATTTTAATAATATGGGTAAAGGGAGGGTAATCCAGTTCTTTCCGTAATTCAATTTCTTTTTGGTAAAAATAGTTATAATCCTGTTCTTTTAAGGCAACTATACAGTGGTCTTCGGGGTTAAAGGTTTGAATAATCACTTCTTTGGGAAAGCTGATCTCCCTGAAAGAGGAAATAACTTCACTAAGCAGCTGAAAGGTCTTTTCCCCTGAACGATAATCCGGCAGATTCAGCAGAGTATCA
>NMQN01000501.1 GCA_003575245.1 Candidatus Atribacteria bacterium 1244-E10-H5-B2
AGAAATATATACTGAGCCTGCAGTAGTAAATGGGAAGATTAAGCCAGAATCCTTTATGGAACTTTCTGTTTCATGTGATCACAGGATAATTGACGGAATTGCAGGGGCAAAATTCCTGCGGAGAATAGTGGAACTAATAGAGAATCCAGAAGAATTGGTTAATTAAATTTGTAAATTTTAGTGGAGTAATTTTTAGAAATGAAAGACAAAGAAGCAAAAATAGTACTGTTTTGTGTCAATTGTAATAAAGAATCACCACATACAGTGTATTATATAGAAAATTACCTGCGAAGCGTAGCCTGTGATAGTTGCGGCAAGAGAATAGAAATTGATAGACGCCACTTGAGAACTGTTTTTGCTGAGGATTTTATAAATAGAATTTTAACCAAGCCGCATAGAATGAACGAAGATATGAAAAAAGCAGTGGCAACACTGATGCCATTTCTTCCAAAGAGACTATTCAGAGAACCTCTGAAAGTAATAAAAGAGATATATGCCGTATTAAGAAAAGATAATGGCAATGACAGCATTAAAAAAAGGTAGTCAGCATTTTTAGAACTATTATATAATTCTCAACACAGGGATTTTAAAAATATTACCAAAGCTATCCCGTAGTTGTTCTTTGACATCATAGATAGGAATGGTTTCCTTTGAGATTTTTTTTATTGAGGTCTGGGGATAATCTTTAAGGCCGCAGGCTGTTATATTACCAAAATATTTTAAATCGTTGTTAACATTTATTGAAAACCCGTGGAATGTTGTCCATTTTTTAATTTTCAGGCCAATTGATGCTATTTTAGAATTGTTAACAAATATTCCCCTATGTTTATCTATTCTTGTCCCCTGAATATTATAACTGGCAAGCGCATCTATTATAACCTGTTCAAGGTTATAGACAAAAAGGGTTATATCTTTTTTTACCTGAGCAAGGTTAAAAATTGTATAGCAGACAATTTGGCCCGGGGTGTGAAGGGTTATATCACCACCGCGGGTAGATTGTACCAGTTCTATATCTTGCTGCCGGAGCTCTTCACTGTTTACCAGTAAGTTACCGGTATTCCTGTTGCTTCCTATGGTTATAACCGGATAATGCTCGAGCAGCAGTATTACACCAGGCTTATCTTTTAATTTTATCAGTTCAAAAAGTTTTGTTTGCAGATTGTAAGCCTCGTTATAAGAAATGAGACCCAGATTAAAACTTAGAATATTTTTATAGGTATCATGGTTCTTAAGGCTATTTATTATTTTATTAATTCCGGCTGAAGTTTTTTGTTTTGAGGTTTCCATAATTTTGTATAATATAATTGATTAATTTATTTTAACATATTAATAAATATAATTATTTCTGTTTATAGGTGACCGGAAGAAAGGAGTTTTTTATAATATGGGTACCAAAAAAGTAGACCTTGTTGTGCTGGGAGGAGGACCAGGAGGGTATGCAGCATCTATAAGAGCTTCGAAATTAGGGCTGGCGACTGCGGTGATTGAGAAGGATCATCCGGGGGGAGTTTGTTTAAACTGCGGTTGTATACCGACAAAAACTCTTTATCATATAGCTCTCACCCTGGAAGAGATTAAAAAGGCAAAAAAATTTGGGATAGATGTTTCTTTACCAAAATTGGATTTTAAAAAAGCGATAGCTAGAAAAAATCAGATAATTGAGATGCAGAGAAGAGCTCTTGCGTATCTTTTCGATAAAAATAATATAGAACTTATAAAAGGTGTAGGAAAAATAGCTGCGAAGGGTAGAGTATTAGTAAAAACTTCCAGCAGCCAGAATATTGAAATTGAGGCAAAAAATATAATTATCGCTACCGGGTCGTCTGCTTCAAATGTGGAACCATTTGATCTTTCAGAAGACGGGATAATGGATAACGTTAAAATATTATCTCTCAAGGAAATACCACAGTCACTTTTAATTATAGGCGGCGGAGCAGTAGGAAGTGAATTTGCAAATATATTTTCTTCATTTGGAGCAAAAGTTACCATAGTGGAGATGCTTCCAGAAATACTCTCAACAGAGGATGAAGAAGTTTCGAAAATAATTTATAAGGTATTCAGGCAAAAAGGAATTGATATATTTACAAATTCAAAAGTAGAAAGTTTTAAAAAAAGTGATAAAAAATTCCTCTGTACTATAAGCGGCGGGGATAAAATAACTGCAGATAAAATACTTATATCAGCAGGCAGAAAACCAAATTCTGCCGGTATTGGTATTGAAGAGGTGGGAATAGAGGTAGACAGTAAAGGTTATATAAAAGTAGATTCGCACCTCAGAACAAATATTGGGGGCATATATGCTGTCGGCGATGTAATAGGTGGACTCCAGCTGGCGCATGCAGCATTCGAAGAAGGTAAGGTTGCTGTAGAAAATATTGCAGGAAAAGTTAAAGAAATGAGTTACGATGTTATTCCCTGGGCGGTATTTACAACTCCTGAAATTGGGTCTGTTGGATTAAATGAGGTGCAGGCAAAGGAGAAAAATATAAAAGTATGTACGGGCGTATTTCCATTTAGCTCCAGCGGTAAAGCTTATATCACCGGGGAAACCGAAGGGTTTGTAAAAATTGTTACCAACAGTGAAACAGGAGAAATACTTGGTGCCAGAATAATAGGACCAAGAGCATCGGATCTGGTGCATGAGGTAGCTGTAGCTATGAAAGGTGAGCTACTGGCCGATGACCTTGCTTCAACTGTTCATTCTCACCCCACACTTTCGGAAGCGGTTATGGAAGCTGCGGAAGATTGTTTTGGAATTGCAACCCATAAGTAGGTTGCCGGAGATGATAAAACTTATAGTTACTGATGTTGATGAAACATTACTGGATAACAATTCAATTCTTCCCGGTCTAAATAAAAAAGCCATTC
Source organism: Candidatus Atribacteria bacterium 1244-E10-H5-B2 (assembly GCA_003575245.1). The sequence continues at coordinate 2,869 of NMQN01000501.1, forward strand.
TGGAATGCCTCAAGGAAGGAATAGAGGTAATCCTCTAATTTTAAAATACTTTGACATAACATTAAGTTGTGTTAGAATTGGTTTCCTAAATCTGAAATATAATTATTTTATTATAAAATATTAAAAATTTAAGATTTATGAATACTGATAGCTCAGTAGTTTTAACCAAGAGAATAACAATAACTTCATCAAATCCTATGACCAAAGAAGATTTTGTTAAGAAAATAGGAGAAATTGCCAAAAATATTGTTAATTTTCTTAAAAAAAATGGCTGCACGAAATTAGGTCATATGAAGTTTATTTCAACCACTGATGGAGAGGATTATCTGCAGTTAAGTATTTTAGATATAGCCCAAAAGCCGAAAATTAATGGTATCTTAAGAAAAACTTTTGAGAAGATCAAACTCACTTTTAATATAATTGAATTTGGAGTGGGTAAGGAAGAAATTGATAGCAAGATAAACAAAGAGATGGAAAATATACAAAAGTATTTTAATAATAAATAATTTTCTTACCAATAATATCCAACTTTAGCTCTTTCAGCTGCATCAAAATTCAAAATATCCAGTCTGATAGATAACAGAGATTGTATTGACTTTACTTTAATTTTTATAGCTAATTTTCTATCTGCAGGTATTGTTATCATAATCAAGCTTAAAATCAGATGGCAGATATTTTAAATGAAGAAATTTTGAAATGCTTCTATAGTCTATTTTTAATAAATCTTCCGGGTCAAGGTATTTATTATCATATATTACGCCAAAATGGAGATGACACTGGGAGTTTGAAGGGTCATCATCTGCTCCAATAGAAGCAATAATCTCTCCCTGTTTAACATAGGTGCCGGTGGATACATAAATATATC
>NMQN01000229.1 GCA_003575245.1 Candidatus Atribacteria bacterium 1244-E10-H5-B2
AATAGGGGGGTAAATCCGGAACCAGAGGGCCCAACCATTGTTCCCAGGTTTTGGCAATATAATCTAATAAAATATTATCAAAAAAATCTCCCGGGAAGATTCTCCTGAATCATCCATCTCTTATTACAATGTCCCTTTCGGGGACCGGTAGAATCAAGAACACGGTAATCCTTAATAGGAAAAGCTTCAAGCTTCTGTAATATTTTATCTTCTACTCCACCTTTTTCCATTATCCAACCTAATCTCTTTGCAATAACCGCATCAAGCCGTAAAGAATAATCAATCATCTTAACCAAATCAAGCGAAGATATTTGGGATTCAAATGCGGAATAGATTTCTGCCCAGCCTCCAAAATACTTTGGAGAAATCAGTCCGTCTATAAGCGTTCTTTCCGGATCAGTTATAGTTACCTTAACTTCTCCGACCCAAAAATCTTTAATGCCAAAAAATCTTTCCGGCTTTATCTTAATAAATTCATACAAAATACCATTTACTTCTCTGCTAAAACTTCTTTGATTTTTATTCCGTGTATTCACTGCTCTTGATATTGGAACCGCCTGTGTTGTAGTAACATATACTCTTTGCGGTATCTGTTCTGTCATACCATGAAAATGCAGAGCAGACCAGTGGCTTATAGCAGAAGGTTGAACCAAAGCCATAGCAATTTCAAATTCATGTACAGGTGTCATACCGGGGAAAGATGATGAAATAACATACAGCCCTCTCTTAAGCCGGGCTATCCAGCCATTATTTGAAAGATGGTGTAAAGCTTCTACAACATAATTATCAGCCATCCCACAATAAGATGCTGCCTTTCGTACATCCTCAATAGCAAATATCCTCTTCCCCTCTTCAAATAACTTCCTTACTATCTCTATGCCTATTCGAGTATGCTTTTGATTTTTTCTTGCATTCATAGGAGTCTCTCCAATTATTAATACAATTTATCTACTCTTTTAGAGATAATACTGCATATATTGGAGAATGTCAAATTATCTCTATAAAATATCTATTAATAAGGACTAGGGTGAATAACAGCAGTTTTTTACTCTAAACTGCCTTCTTGAAAGCTTTAAGAAAATGGGATGTGTTTATTTTATTTATTTTATTGTGTCTATTTATTATTATGTTTCCCTCTCACCCTAACCCTCTCCCTCCAGGGGAGAGGGAAAAAAGATAGATTCCCGCCTGCGCGGGAATGACATAGAGGTAAGCGGGAATACAATGGTACTCTCGTTTACTTAAACTTAAATCCCTTTTCTTTAAAGAGCTCAAGGCAAACATCCACCACTTCCGGGTCATAGAGAATACCTTTATTCTTAGAAATTTCTTCTAAGGCTGCATCTATTCCGAGAGCTGGCCGATAAGGACGGTGAGAAGACATGGCTTCTACTACATCAGCCACACAAATTATTTTGGCTTCTAAAAGAATTTCATCTCCTTTTAATCCTCTGGGATATCCGGAGCCATTCATCTTTTCATGATGTTGAAGGACAATTCTTGCTATAGGATAGGAGAAATCTATGGATTTAAAGATATCATGTCCCATTTGGGAATGGTTTTTGATTAAATTAAATTCTATCTCAGTTAACTTGGTGGGGTTACTTAAGATTTCAGCGGGCAAGCCGATCTTTCCGATATCATGGATTAAAGAGGCTATCCTTATCCCTTCAATCTTATCTTCAGGAAGGCCTAACTCCCGGGCAAGGGGAACGGCTAATTGGCAGACTCTATGCTGGTGACCGGAGGTATAGGGATCTTTGGCTTCTATCATCTTGGACATGGTCTCAATGGTTGCATTCATGGTTTTTTTGAGTCTTTCTTCTGCCTTCTTGCGCTTGGTCATATCTTGCTTTAAATCTTCATTTAATTTTATGAGCTCAAGGGTACGTAATCTAACCTTCTCTTCTAATTTAATGTTCCATTCTTCCAGCCCTTTTTTAGCTTGCGCTAATTCAGTATTTTTTTGTTTTAACCTCTGGGAGAAATTTTTCCCAGTAAGAAAGAATATAAAAAATATAAATCCTCCCACTAAGATTGTAATTGTAACATATTGGCTATCTTTATAGAGATAAGGGGTCAATTTAAAAAATTCCTTATAAGGGATAAGCCCCAGATATTGCAAAAAGATTACCGAACTATAGCAGATGAAAGTAATAAGGACAATAATAAATGCTTCCCTGGGGAAAGATAGAAGGCTGGCATAAAGGATGATAAAAGTAAAAAAGATAGGCCCAATCCACAAAATACCACCCATATAGTAGAATATACCGGTTGTAAACAATAAGCATGTAATACAGTTAATAAACTCTGCCATTTTTATTTTCTTAAGGCTCATTCTTCCTTTTATAAAGATATATTGGGCTAAATAACAATAGGCAAGCCACCCTAAAATAAGAAAAAAAACCTCCCTATAAATGTGAATTCGAAAAATATATTTTGCCACCAGTGCAACAATAAAGAATATTAGGAAAGTAATTTTACTTAAACTAAAAGCATTTATTGTATCTGCTTTTAGTTTATCAAGTTCTTCGGTTTCAGGATTTTGATTTAGAGCCATAATTATACTCCTTATTCACCAGGGCGGGCAGTGCTGCTACGATTCAAATTTAAATTCTTTTTCTTTAAAGAGATTCAAAGGCACCTACTACTTCCGGGTCAAAAAGAATATTCTTATTATTAAAAATTTCTGCTAAAGCTTGCCAATACTAAGAGAATAGGAACATAGGGTTAGAATAGGATTATAGGATAATTGGGTCGGGTTTTGAAATATCACTTTTCCTCTTCCTCTTCAATTTTTTTAATTAAAATGGGACAACACGGATTTATCCTATTTTTCTATGGTTTAGCTTTCCATTTTACGAGTTTTTTCTTTAGGACTTCTGTCTAAATATTAATTGACAAATATCTAAAGTTTCAACCATCCGGTTAAGAAACTCCTCGATATTATAGGTTTTTCGCTAAAACTTACCGAATTATGACTTGGCACACTTTCTTTGTTTATTCAATTTAAATGCAAGATATTTTAAATTATCTAAGAAAATGGGATATGTCTCTATTTATTTCCTAGGACACCCTCAAGCATTACTCTTTATTTTTCTTTTTCTCTTCATACATCCTCTGGTCGGCAATACGAATCAGTTCATCTAATGTTTCCGGTTTATCGGGAAGGTATTCGGAAAATCCCATACTGAATTTTATTTGATAATTCTTTTTTATTTTCTTATTTAACTGAGATAAATTCTTTTGCAGACGGCCTCTTATTAGAGAAACTTCTTTTAGGGAACTATCCGGGAATATCAATAAAAACTCATCCCCTCCCATTCGGCAGATAATATCAACTTCCCTTAGAGTAGATTTGAATAATTCGACAGATTCTTTTAAGACCTTGTCTCCTTCATCATGGCCAAAGGTATCATTTATTGTCTTAAAGTCATCTACATCCAGAAAAGTCAGTAACAGAGGAGATTTACTACGATGGGATAGTTTAATCTGTCTATCAAGCAGCTCCAAACCATATCTCCGAGAATAACAACCGGTTAATGAATCAATACGAGCCAGTTCTTTTAGTTGTTTTTCTGCTTTTTTACGCTCGGTGATATCAATGAAAGAAGCCATCATATTAACAGGCTTGCCACTCTTGTCTGTAACTATGCTTGCTAATAATTGAACATTAAAAATCG
>NMQN01000351.1 GCA_003575245.1 Candidatus Atribacteria bacterium 1244-E10-H5-B2
ATAGTAAGTTTTTATGGTAGGAAACACTGCCTTGCCTCCTTCATAATTTTTTTTGATATGCTTCAAATGTAATAAAATCATCCTCTCCAATAATCACTTTCTGACCACATCTTAAGCATATTCTTGTCTGTCCTCTTCCTCCTGCCTTTGCACGTATAATATGAATCGGTCTTGGTAGTTCTTTATGGATATCGAATGGGCAGCCACTTTTATAATTTGTCACACAACGCATTACCGTTATCCATTTACCGCTACCTGCTCGGTACCCGCAATCGTGAGGATTATAGCAAATTCTGCAAGGACACATTTTATCTGCTACCAGAGTCAATTGCCCTTTATATTCTCTCTTATCTAAAAGCCGATTTCTAACTTTCATTCTTAATCTGCATTTAGCCCCTTTTTAATATTGGATCTCGCATCTCGGGTTTTAATTTTTGCTTCCTATTAATAATCCTTTTCTTCCGTCTTTCTTCCAGTATTCTATCTCTTTTAAAAAAATAGAATAATCTATGCAAAGTAAAAATTAAAACTAAACAAAGTTCAAATATAAGAATACTTTTGCTTGTTATCATTTTATTTAACCTCTAATAAAAATACTTTTTTAATTTCTTCTCCCTCCAAACCTTCATCCCTATATTCTTCCTATAATTTTCTTAAGATCTATTACGGATAATTCGTGACCTCTAAATCTTGCTACTTCGTCCCAAGCTCCTACAGAATAAAGTCTATTACTATCTAAATCTTCAAGTATTTTTTCTTCAATAGTTTCCAGAAACTCTTCATCAGTTATAATGAGAATCTCGTCTCCATAAATTGTAATTAAAGTAAATTCTTCTTTTTTACTTGTCATCTTCTCGACCTTCCTTTTAACCTTTTTTTCTTATTATGCCCGCAATTCATTTTCTCTATTCGCTTCCATTCTCCTAACTTCTTCCTCCTAGCCCTCTTGATCTCCCTTCTCTTTGCCTTGTCAATTTCAGAATCGAGCATATCGAAGGTCTGATTAATATAGTCCTTACCCATGCTACTATCTATCCTTTCGGCCTCTTTCTTGAGATATTTTCTGATCGCTTTCTGCATACTGCCTTCCTTTCTAATTCAGTTTTCTGCCTCTTATCTGCTCAATACATTAGTCAAGGATATCCACTTAATGGTTGCAATCCTCTGTTTTCTTCAAAATCACTATATCTTCCTTCCAGCCTCTCCAGTCTGTCCTGTATTGCTCCAATCAGCTCTAGGTTGGTCCCATCTCGGCTAATTAAAATCTTAATTAGAAGTTCATTCTTTTCTATCTTAAAGCTCAAATACAAGATCCACAATCCTGCTAAAAGCATTATGACTATAAATACGATTAATAGATTCTCAAACTTCCTCATCCTCCCACCTCCTTAATTCGTTTTTCCAACTGTCTTCTCATGTTATTATCCGGAGATAAATTCTTAATTAGCTTCTTCCATTTCCCGATCTTGTTTTTTTTCCTTCGGTTCTGGTCCCGATACCTTTGGCACTTTTCCTTATTCCGGCCATGCTTTTTTGCTCCTCCAGAAGTTTTTCTCATGGCTTATTTCCTTCCCTCCTCTCTCGTTAACAGATTTGTCTCCACTATTCTTTCAAAATCTTGACGTGATCTCCTGATTCCTCGTAGGCTTTTTTCTCTTTCTTCCTTGCTCATTTTTCTTATTTCTCTTCGTTCAGAAAACGAATCATCATAATAATCAAAGACATCGGCTGGTCGAGGAAAGAAATGACATCTTTTAAGACATTCCTGGGTAATATAGTCAACTTGATTATCCGGTATCTCTTTAAACAGATCGAAATATATCTCTAATACGTCAGTTGCTAAACCTTTTTCATATACCTTTATAAATACATTCATCATCTTGTTAAATTTCTTTTTATCCATACCCCTCCTCCAATTTTTTTAAGGATTCCTCCACAGATACCTTTGGCTTCCCACCATACTTGTTGGCCCGCCTTATCCAACCAGCAATAAATTTTCGATATCGCTTTTTCTCTCTTCTTCTGTCATCTATTAGCCACTGTCGCATGTGTTCAAGTTCGATTTTTACATCACAATTGGGGTTAATAATAGACCAATCTTTTATATCTTCTTCAGTAATATTTTCCCATCTCTTAGTTTTATAATTAAAATTTATCCGGCTAATACTATGTATTCTATTCTTTACATTCTTTACATTATTGTTTATTGTTAGAGGCTTGTTAGAGGCTTGTTGATGGCTTGTTAGTTTCCTCGCTTTATATCTACTGGCATCTTGATAAAAGCCGTATTTTATAATGGTTATATGAGAATATCCACTAGTCGTTTCGTTTGTTAGAAATTGCATATTTTTTAAAATCTTTACACAAGTCCTTATTTTTTGAGTAGTAATCAGTCTATCATTTATTTTTTTCCGAATTTGCTCGATCGAAGTTATGAAGCTGCCTCTTTTTATGGTAATAAATTTATTATGATATTTGTCCCACCACTGCTTATCTTTATGATTTGCCATAAGGATAAGGCATATGGTTATCAATTTTTGAATAGCATTTAAATGGGAAAATGTTTTGCTATTAAAAATTTTCCGAGATAGGATTATATAACCTTCTTCTACATGCTCTCTTTGGGGATCAGACATCGCTAACCTACCTAATTAATCATATTATGTATCTTAGTTATCTAATTCTCGTTATGATCTAAATGTCCAAAAAATCAAGGCAAACAAATAAAAACCGTGGAGGTGCTACCCGCTAAATTAGCAGGTTTGTGGACCCACAATTTATTATTTTATCTGCCTTGATTAAATTTTTATCTTTCTGATGCTAGCTTACTAATCTGCCAGACACTACTATACCAAATTCGGCCTAAATTCATCTCCTTTTAGTCTAAATTCAAAACTCTCTCAGAATACTCAAGGGATTAATCCCCCATGTCCCATCTTTATTCGGCTTGTAAGGCTCAGTTTCACAAATTACCCGGGCCCTAATTTTTGCCTCTTTTAAATTTGAAATAAATAAGTAACTTATTTTTAGGGTTATATCGACGCAGCAATCACTGATTTCATACACATCTATTATTTTAGTTTTAGTTAATTTCTTTGGGCCAAACCAATCCATCAGCGACGGAGGATTATTTCCTCCTTTACTTTGCCAGGTCTTTTGAGTGTATCTAAACATTTCAGACCAATCTCGATTCCTCCAAGCCTTCATAAATTTTTTTACTGTTTCCATTGCATCCATAAATTTACCTCTCTAATAACAGGAAGTATCTCCATTATCTTCATTTCTAAAGCCATATTTCTTACAGACATAGGCCAATCCAGGCTTGCCGTAGGGAGCATAATTTGCCTTCAAATATTCAATGCCTTCCCCATCTCCCAAAAGCCACAACCAGCCCTTAAAATGCTCTATGCTCCGGTTTGCCGAGATGCCCCTCTTGTCATTAGCTTTCTCCCAGGCAAAAGACATATAATCTTTCATCACCTTGATTATGTTCTTCCTAGTTAATTTGGGGCATTTACTTTTACGTCCTGGTTTGTAACTATCCGGATTAAATTCTGCTATCGAACTCCTCACCCAGCCAAAAAAGTTATCTTGTGGAAACAGTAAAAAAATTTATGAAGGCTTGGAGGAATCGAGATTGGTCTGAAATGTTTAGATACACTCAAAAGACCTGGCAAAGT
>NMQN01000281.1 GCA_003575245.1 Candidatus Atribacteria bacterium 1244-E10-H5-B2
TCTAATTTCTTTCATTGTTTTGGTCATTTTATTTTCTCCTTTAAAAATTTATTCAAACTCTTTCAACATCTTATAAAACTCTTCTTCTTTACCTTTTTTAATATGATAGGAATGGTCATCTGTAGGAAAAGCACCAGTTTTTACATCCTTAATGTATTCTTTAAAAGCATTAGTCTCTATCTCAGCAACATTGGCATATTTCTTAACAAACTTGGGGGTAAAGGCCTGGAAGAGGCCTAGCATATCTCCGCAGATTAATAACTGTCCATTACAAGGCCCTCCTGCACCAATAGAGTATATTGGAATAGTCAGCTTTTTAGTAATAAACACGGTTAACTCTGGAGGGATCGCTTCTAAGAGGAGGGCGTAACCACCAGCTTCCTGGATGGCTAAGGCATCTTTGATCAACTCTCGGGCACTGGCAGCATCTCTACCTTGGGCCTTAAATCCTCCTAACTGACCTGAACTCTGAGGGGTTAGACCGATGTGACCCATAACCAATATTCCGGCATCAGCTATAGCCTTTATCTTACTGCAGACTCTCATACCTCCTTCTAATTTTACTGCATCCATGTCTGCTTCTTTAAGAAAACGTCCGGCATTTCTGATTGCCTCCTGATCAGAAATCTGGTAGGACAGAAAGGGCATATCTCCTATACAGAAAATATTCGGTGCCCCTCGCCGAACTGCCTGGCAATGAGAGATACAATCTTCCATGGTAACAGGGACTGTTCCTTGATAACCCAATACTACCATCCCCAGTGAATCACCGACTAAGATCATGTCCATACCGGCTTGCTCAACAAAAGATGCAGTAGGAAAATCATAAGCAGTTACCCAAACTACCTGTTCTCCTTCCTTTTTCATTTCTATGAAATCTAAACGGGTCTTTTTTTTAGCCATTTTTTAATCCTTCCTTTCTATTTTTATTATATTATCTAATATTTGTTTCTCTAACTCCTTCTTCCTGGCTTCGTAGAATTGATGGAGTTCTTTATTTAAAGTTTCAGTACTGATACCCAGAATCTCGGTAATCTTTAGTTTCTTAAAACTACCCTCAATTATCCTCATAAATACCCTAAACCGCTAAAATTTATACCCTTCTGAGCAATTATTTATCACCTTCCTTCTTCAATTCCCACTTATAAAAAGGCAAAATTTTTTTATAGTTTTTAAAATTTAACCTCATTATCCCCTTTGGCATATCATTTATTGCCTTCTCCAGATAAAAATTTATCTGAATTTTCACACCATTTTAAAGCGTGATCTAATCTTCCGTTTTTTATTTATTTATCACCTTCCTTTAAATTCCCTTTTTTATAAATTTATCTAACCTGGTTCCCTCGTCTCTCTCTTTTTCTTGCACTAGTCCTAAAAGCTCATAGTCGATATTTTTCATTATACAATCCTCTATAATCTTTCTCAGTATATCTGGAGGCAATGAATCAAGCTCTACCACCTTATCCGAGCCAGTTACCTCAACAAATTTCTTATAATTAGGATCTGACTTTTTAGCTCGGTCTGATGGTAAGCGATATTTTTTTATCTGTTCTTCTGTCAGAGCTACCCTATCGGGAATCTCAACGTTTACGCCATATTTTATAAGTCTTTCTTTTATAGACTCATAAATAGCCAATCCTGAAGGGTCATAGTCTCCGACATAGCATAAAAGGCATTTTTTATCGCTCTGAGCCTTATATCTCTTAGAGGTCTCGTATATTCCAGTTCGGGGATACTGCCCTCGAGCTATCTGTAAACCGATATCATATTTATGAGTAATTGCATTTATGACTGCCCTCAAAGCGTCTTTTTCTGTCCAAATCTCTATATAATTATCCTGATCTTGCCACTTATCTTTACGATAAGCATTTTTAACCGTATCCATAAAATCTTTAAGGTCGAGCCAAGAGCTTAGTTTATCGAATACCCTTGTCCGGTCTACAAATTTTTCCTCTGGTAGTATTCCTTCATCCCTGCCTTTTACGCAAAGCCAGGAAAGCTTCTTATAATATTTTTCCTTGTTAGGAATGATCTGTTTAGCTACTAACTGATAATATATTTGCCTGAGCGTTAGAGCAAAGTCATAACTATCTATTATTTTTTGTACTTGTGCCAAAAGTTCTAAAGATTGTTTTTGCATGCCCATTTTATCTTCCTTTCAATCTGATGACATAGCCCTCTTTAACCAGTATTTCCTCTGGTATTCCCGAAACTTCTCCGGGTGTTTTTTATGATATTCCTTGAGCCAATTCTTATTGTAGTCTTTATTTTCAGCCCGCCACCTTTTGTAATATTCACGCCTTGCCTTTTTCATCTTTTCATAGGCTTCAGGATCACTCGCTTTTAACTTTTGCAGATATGCTTTCCGGTATTTGTAAATTTCCCGGCTGATCAGCTTCTTTGCCTTTGTATCCTCAACATTCACACTTTTATCTTTGACATTCACACTTTCACCTAAAACATTCACACTCTTATTTTTAACATTCACACTTAAGGCATACTCACCATAGCCAACCCTCTCAACCTTCCCTTCTTTACATAGGTTAGAGAGAATCTTCCTTATGTTCACACTTGTTTTTTTAAGTTCAAGGGCAATGGCTTTAGGACCCAAAGGCTTTTCGCTTTGAGATAAAAGAGAGATAATTTCTTCCCTGGTATTCATAGTTTTTATTACTCCTTCCCTTAAAAAGGCAAAATTTTTTTTAGAGTTTTAAAATTTAACCTCCTTATCCCCTACGGTATTCTTTCATATCAAACAAATTAACTACCCTCTAAAAATGCTTCTAAATCCTCTTTAATCACATACCAATTTTTACCGATCTTATGGCCTTTGATCTTCCCTTCTCGGATATATTTCCGGATAGTCAACGGAGTAACAGGCAGTATTTTTGCTAATTCTCTTATCGAATACAGCTTCTTATCATCGAATTTTATAGGCATACTCTTTAACCTCCCCCCGTTATTTTTTATAATATAACACATTATTTTATATATTGCAATATAACTTTACAAAAAAGATTGAATACTATAACTACTTTAATCTTTTAGAGGGATCGCTTTTTATTGACCCTACACTAACCCTTTTTTAGTTAATCTGGTGCTATCCTGGTGCAGTTTTTTACCTAATTCGTATACCCTGCGTCTAACTTACTAAATAAAAAAAGAGGGTATCTCTGCCCCCCCTTTAGTGACATCAAATGACATATAATTTTTCTTCTTTATCTCTTAAACCCCTCAAATTATAAGAGCTTTGACGTAAGCAGGTAATTTTATTTTTAGCGAAAATTTTTATCGTATCCCAGCTTATTCTTTCCCTGGTAATTTGTGAAGCATAGTGAAGCATTTTTTATAATAAAAAGATATTCCCCTTTTTGGTATTTTTTAGTCGAATCAGTCGAATTTTCTGCCCTCCCCCTTTTAGTGATATCTAGTCAGATTAGTCAGAATTTCTGCCCTGGTATTTTAGATAAAAAGTAGATTAAGGTGTATTCATAGGGGATAGCCTGTTTTATACCTGTGAAACCTTAATAAGGGCACTCTACGTTCGTTAAAAGGGCATTCCTGAAGACTTAAAGTATTTTTATCTAACAATTTTTTTTAGATTTTCTTCCTTCACTTTTTTTTACTCCTTTTCTCTGATTGATCCAAATCATAATCTAAAAAATTTATAAT
>NMQN01000414.1 GCA_003575245.1 Candidatus Atribacteria bacterium 1244-E10-H5-B2
GATTGCTATCCATAATTATTACTGCCCTCGTTCTCCTCCCATAAGTAGCATCAACCAATTTTTTCTCTACCCTTGCTTCATCTTTTAACCTTTTCACCGGTGCGGAATCCGGACTTAAAATGGTTAGAACTCTGTTAGAATTCACAAAATTTCCAAAACCTATATTAACTAAATTATTCAGCATATTTTGTCCTCTATTATTCTATATTTCTGGCCTGTTCCCTTGTCTTTTCCAATTCACTTTTTACCAAAACAACCAAAGAAGTTACCTCTATATCATTAGTCTTTGACCCGATAGTATTTACCTCCCGATTTATCTCCTGGGTTAAAAAATCCATTTTTCTTCCCACGGATTCCTCAGAATTTAACAGATCATCAAATTGGATAAGATGGCTTTTTAATCTGGTAATTTCTTCGGTGATATCCGTCTTTTCAGCAAATATTGCTGCCTCCAATTCAATTCTTCCCTCATCAACATTCAAGCCATCGGTTAAATCCTCTATTTTACTTAAAAATTTTTCCTTATATTCCAGTGGTGATGATTTTGAATGTTTTTTAATTTTATCTATTAACTTTTGTATTTTCTTGACTCTTTTTCGGATATCAGCAACAAGAATCTTACCTTCTCTTCCTCTCATTTTCAATAAAGAATTTAAGGCAAGATTCAGGGCTTTTTCTACCAGGGGCCATATTTTAGTAGTCTCTTCTTCCTTTACTATTTTAAATATATCTTTAAACTTAAGCATAGAATCTATGCCTATTTCATCTTTTAGTTTATACTTCTCTTTTAAAGCCTTTAAGTTTTTATAACAGGAATCGGCTACGTCTTCATTTAACATTATCTTCTCTTCCGTCAGGCCATAGTTTTCAACTTTTACTAAAATATTAACTTTTCCTCTTGATACCCTATCTTTTATTAACTTTTCTATCTTTTGTTCAATTTCCAAAGATTGAAAGTTGTTTTTTATATTTATGTCACAGTATTTATTGTTTAAGCTTTTTATCTCTACCAGGCATTCTCCGTCTTCTGCTTTAACCCTTCCCACACCGTAACCGGTCATGCTTTTAATCAACTTTGTTTCCCCTTATACTTGTTATATTTCAAAAATTAGAAAGTTCACACTAATTTTAGGGTAATACTTACTACTTGTCAAATAATTTCGTAATAATTTCGTAATATAATATCGAGTATCGAGTTAGGAAATAAGTATATAGAAAAGAAAATAAAAGAGAAAAAGATAAAGATAAAAAATCAAGAGCTATTTGTAGGGGCACAATGAATTGTGCCCTTCTTTGTTTTGCATTCTGACATCTTAAGGCACGATGCATCGTGCCCCTACATTATTAGAAACTCATTACTCATTACTGTATCTTACTCGATACTCGATACTCGATACTAATGTCAGGGTTCTTTGTCATTTTTATTTTCTTGATTATACTCCTATAATAGATTATATTAAAGTTAAATATATCAGCAAGGAGATTAATATGTCCCTGGATAGCATCACTTTAGAAGCAATGAGAAAAGAGCTTCTGGATAAATTTAAAGAGGGAAAGATAATAAGCCTGATTCAGACTAAAAAATATAAAATCATTATTGAAGTAAAACCTGTTAAGTTTTTAGCCTCAAACAACATAAATAAAAAAAGCGAAACCTTTTATATCCATATTTCTCTTGACCCCTCGCTTCCTGAAATTTACTTTACCGAATTAAAAAATAGACAAAAAACTATCAGTTCTCCTTTTTTAACTCTTCTGCAAAATCAGCTAAGGGGAGGAAAAATATTAGATATCGAACACCCCAATTTTGACCGTATTTTACATTTTATTATCAGACCCTACCAAAAGTTCAGTAAATTACCAAATACAATACTGGTAGTGGAATTTATGGGTAAACACGGTAATATGATTCTTCTCAAAGAAGATAAAACCATAGGAACCGCCATAAAACTAATAGATTTCAATATCAACAGGTACCGGGAGATTATGCCCGGAAAGCTCTATATCCCCCCTCCTTCGCAAAACAAGACAGACCCTCTAAACATTAATCGTGAAGGCTTCTTTAATATTTTTAATTCCCTATCCGCAGAAAATAAAGATTTAACCCTCCGGAAGCTGATACAGAACAGTTTTATAGGTATAGGTCCTCAGAGCGCAAAAGAAGTGGTTCTTCAGGCTAATCTATCTCCGGAAAAAGATATATCTAATGCATCCAAGGCAGATTTGGAAATGCTCTGGACTTCTTTTAATAAAATTGTAACAAATATTAAAAATTATAATTTTCAGCCAGCCCTCTTTTTAGACCCCCTATCTAAAAAGATAAAAGCCTGGTCTATAATCGATTCAGTGCAGTTTCCCAAATACCACAAGCGAACTTTTAATGAAGCAAATTCGTGTCTGAAATCCTTATTTATCGAACTGGAGAAAGAACGGGAAATTTTATCTATGCAAAATAAGTTAGACCAGGTAATCAGAAAAAATATGTTGAAAATAAATAATAAGATAAACGATTGCCAAAAAAAATTGGAAGAAGTGAAAAATTGTGAAAAATATAAGATAAACGGTGAGCTGATAAAGGCAAATCTTCCCAGTATCAAAAGAGGAGACAGGGAAATTACCACCATCAACTATTATTCTCCCCGGCAGGAAAATATAACCATCCCGCTAAACGATAAATTAACCCCTTTAGAGAATGCCCGGTTATATTTTAAAAAATACCGGAAAACAAAAGATAGTTTCCAGATAATTTTCGAGCAATTAAAGAACCATAAACTAAAGCTTGCTCAGCTTACTGAACTTCAGAAATTATATGAGCGAGAAAGTAATTCTCTTCCCAATCTGCTCAAAATTTATAATAACTTAACGAAATTAGGATGGGTAAAGAAAACCACCGCTTCCCTTAAAGGGCCCAAAAAAGAAAAGAACAGATTGGCGCCGGTTAAATATATCTCTAAAGATGGATGGGAAATCTACGTGGGGAAAAATAACCTGCAAAATGATTTCTTAACCTTTAAATTGGCTTCCGGCAATGATACCTGGCTTCATGCAAAAAACATTCAGGGGTCTCATATTATCATTAAAAATAAAGGGAGCAAACAATCTCTTCCGCTCGACACCTTAATTCAGGCGGCAAATTTAGCTGCTTATTTTAGTAAAGCCAAAAAAGATAATAAAGTATTGGTCGATTATACTCTTAAAAAACACCTGAAAAAACCTAAAAACGCTAAGCCGGGAATGGTTATTTATTCTCAAGAAAAGGGTCTTTGGATAAAAATAGATTCGGAAGAAATCAGGAGCATGAAGAAGTTTTCTCAAAAATAATTCTAATACTCTATCTTTCATCCCCTTCCAGACAATCAATTAGTTCCTGTATATCTTGGGGCAGAGGGGCAGAAAATTCCATATATTTTTTAGATGAAGGGTGCACAAAACCTAAAACATAAGAATGCAAAGCCTGCCTGCTGATATTTAATCCCTGCCTCCTGTGGCCGTATAGCTGGTCACCAACGATGGGATAGCCGATAAAAGCCAGGTGTACTCTTATCTGATGAGTCCTGCCCGTACGAAGAGTAGCTTCGACCAGAGTATAGCCGGAAAATCTTTTTAACACCTTGAAATGAGTTATTGCTTCCCTGCTCTTCCCTTCTGCTGTCACTGCCATTTTTTTTCT
>NMQN01000422.1 GCA_003575245.1 Candidatus Atribacteria bacterium 1244-E10-H5-B2
ATAAGTAAAAAATTTAAATCTGAAGTAGAATTATTAATAAAAAATAAAAATAAATATGTCTTTTTATCAGCAGAAGCTAAAATATTTTTAGAAAAATATTTAGAAAAAAACATTGGAAGTCTATTAAAAAACCTCGGTTCTAAAGATACTACTGGTTCTGCAAAGGATGAATTATTAAAAAGAGTAGTAATAATAGAAAAAGAATACAACAAAAACCATTCCCTTTCTATCTTCTCCTTTGATGAAATAAATAGGCTTGGTGAAAAATTATTAGCTAAAGGAGATACAAAGTTTTCAGAAATATCTAAAACTGCTCTGCCCGAAGATCTGGTTACTATAATTTATACTTCCGGAACTACCGCTAATCCTAAAGGGGTTATGCTTCTCAATTCTAATTTTATGCACAATATTAGAGTTACTCCTCCAACACAAAGACTTAATAAAGAGGACAGATATTTGTCAATCTTACCTTCCTGGCATATCTTTGAACGAATAGCAGAATATATTGCCTTAAGCACAGGAGCCTCAACCGCCTATAGTAAACCCTTTAAACAGGTCCTCCTCCCAGACCTTAAAGCAGAAAAACCTACTATTATTTGTAGCGTTCCCCGTATATGGGAAAGCGTATATAAAGGTATCCTGGATAAAGCTAAAAAAGGAAGTACGCTTAAAAAAACTATGTTTAATTGGGCTATTGGCATCGGAGAAGAATATAAGAATGCAGAAGGAATTCTTAATAATACTCTGCCCTTATTCGATCGAGCTGATTATACCCCCGAAGAAATAACTCAATCTAAAAAAACAGTTAAGAGTTTGGGTTGGAAATACCGACTTGCCGATAAATTAGTATTTAAGAAAATCAAAGAGGTAATTGGAGGAGAATTAAGGTTTGCTATCAGTGGAGGAGGGGCACTTCTTGAGACCGTAGATTTATTTTTTAATACAGCTGGAATTATGGTCTGTGAAGGTTATGGACTGACTGAAACCTCTCCGGTTCTAACTGCAAGAAATCCGGAAAATTATATTATGTTCACCGTTGGCCCTCCCCTACCAGAAGTAGAGATAAAGATTGTGGATAAAGATAATTACGATAAAGAATTACCTAATGGCGAAGTAGGTATTATACTAACTAAAGGCCTTATGGTTATGAAGGGTTACTACAAAAATGAGGAAAAGACTAAGGAAGTAATAAAAAATGGTTGGTTTAATACCGGAGATTTGGGTAAAAAAACTTATAACGGAAAATATCTTAAACTTGTGGGAAGAATAAAAGACACCATTGTCTTAAGAGGGGGAGAGAATATTGAGCCACATCCTTTAGAAGATAGATTTAAGGAATGTGATTATATTAATATGGTAATTATAGTCGGCCAGGATAAGTCTCGCCTGGGAGCATTAATTGTTCCTGACTTTGAAGCCCTAAAAGTATATACAGAAGAAGAAAATATTGAATATAAAAACGTTAATGAGCTAATTAATCATCCCAAGGTCATCTCTTTATTCCAAAAAGAACAAAAAAGACTAATCTCCAAAGAACACGGATTTACCCCTTATGAAACGGTAATGGGGATAGCCTTACTTCCCAATGAATTTACCATGGAAGCTGGAGAAATGACTGAAACTTTAAAGATGAAGAGATTTGAAATACATAATAAATACAAAGAAGAGATAGACAGGATATGTGGATGAAAACAGTATAAAGTATATAGTATCGAGTATATAGTGAGAAAATAAGAAGCGGGTAATATATGCCGGATGGCGTTTTGCGTATAGTGAATAAAAAATAAAATTCGTATCTTGTATTACGAAAGCAAAAGAAAAAATGTACAAATGTAAAAGTACTAAAAATCAAACCCATCGTTGAAATCAAAACAAAAATAAGGGGTAGACATAACGTTTACCCCTTATTTTTTCTTGTTATTTCTTTTCTTCACGCAATACGCAATACGTGATACTCGATACTAAATTATTCCTTAGGAACAGTAAACCTCTGATAAGGATAGATTATGCTAGGATTTTTTATTTTATCTGAGTTCGCCTCAAAAATTCTTATCCATTTCTCACCTGCATTATAAAATATTTCGGCAATTTTCCAGAGTGAGTCTCCCTTCTTTACTTCATAATAATCTGGTATACTCTTTTTTATTGCCTCGGCTAATTTAGCCTCTATTCTATCCTTACCTTCTTTTAATAAAGCTAATCTATCAGCATATTCTGCTGCTTTTTCTTTTCCTTCTTGAGCCATCTGTTCTTGTATTTCATTAACTAAATTTTCATATCCTTTTATACTTTCGGATAATTCTGCAATTGCTTTATCTTTTTGAACAATATTTTTCTCTGACTCTTCATTTTGCTGTTTAAGGGCTGTAAATATACTTTCTTTTTCTGAAAGGAGCTCTTGAGAAACTTTTAATTGAGTTTCAAGTTTACTTTTCTCTTCCGATAATAAGGATAATTTATTAGAATATTCTGTCTCTTTTTCTATTTCTTTTTCTTTTTCTTTGGCTGCCTGTTCGCTTATTTCCTTAATCTGATCTTCATATCCTCTTATGCCTTCGGATAATTCTGCAATTGTTTTATCTTTTTCAATAATATTTTTTTCTGATTCTTCATTTTTCTGCTTAATAAGTACAATAGTATCTTCTTTTTCCGATAGAAGATCTTGGTAAATCTTAAATTGACTCTCAAGTTTATTTTTCTCTTCAGTTAATGCAGATAGTTCTGCAACATAATCTTTTTCTTCAATTTCTTGTTGAACCAACTTGACTTTTAGTTCGTTAATCTGATTATTGCAGTTCTCTAATTTGCTAATAAGCTCCTCTTTCTCTCGATCTTTAGTTTTTAAGATTCCTTCCTGTTCAATTAATAAAGCTCCAAGTTGTCCTTTTTCCTCCATCAATTCAGACACTTTTATTGCATATTCCTTCTCTAAATCTTTTTCTTCTCTAGTCAAACTTGCTTTTAGTTCTTCAATCTGTTTTTCCTTTTCTTGTATATTTTCTTTCAGTTCTGAAACAAGTTCGTCCTTAGAAAAAACAATCTGTTCTGATTCTTCTTTTTGTCTCCCAATGGTTTTAATTGTTTCTTCTTTTTCAGTTAATAAAACTTCGAGTTTGGCTTTTTCTTCAGTTAGTTCTGATAATTTATCAGCATACTCTTTTTCTAAATCTCTTTCTTCTTTGGTGAGCTGAGCTATTTCTTCTTTTAAATTAACTAATTCATTATCTAACTTGCTTATACTTTCCTTGTATCCTGCAACCTCCTTCTCTAATTTAATGATAAGTTGTTGTTTTTCTTTTTCTTTATCAAGCCAAATCCTCTCTTTCTCCGCTAATAAAACTTCGAGTTTGGCTTTTTCTTCTGTTAGTTCTGATAATTTATCAGCATACTCTTTCTCTAAATCTTTTTCCCCTTTTGCTAAATTTGCTTTCAATTCATCAACCTGTTTTTCTTTTTCTTGTATATTTTCTTTCAGTTCTGAAATAAGTGCGTCATTACTTTCCAGTTTAAGATTTTTTTCTTCCACTTCTTTCTTTGCTTGATTGGATTGGTCATAAGTATAAATACCAAAACCGCCAACAATTAATAAAATTATTATAAATAAAACTATTAAATTTTTTGACATTTTTACCTCCAATACCTTTAATTTTTACTTCCCT
>NMQN01000016.1 GCA_003575245.1 Candidatus Atribacteria bacterium 1244-E10-H5-B2
AGGTATGGATATCAGGATACGCCCCTTAAAGCTATACGACGAAAATGGATTTGCTCCTCAATATAGACTTAATGAAGGTAAACATAGCTGGGACGATATTAGCACATTTATCAGTAGATTAGAAGCAGACATAATATATATGAGGTTAGAGTTTATAGAGAAGGCAAAAGAATTACATAAAAAAACAAATATTAAAAGAAAGAGAACTGATAAAAAATAAAAATAAGAAAGTTGTAAACAACAATAAATTAACAAGTGAGGTGTAAAAAATTATGGTTAAGAAAAGGAGTGCAGAAAGTTATACAGGCAATACCGCAGAGGCAAGAAAAATGCAGAAGTCCAATCTGATACCAGGCGGTAAAGATGAGAGAAGAAAGATCCAGGGGGCGAGATATGATTGCTGGTGGGAACTGTCTACTCTTAGGGATAAGCAGTCTATTTTTGAAGTGTATAAGAACGATAGGGATTCTAAAAGTATGCCTAAAGAGGAATTAAGAGACGAAATCTATCTTGATAATTGGTGGAGAGAGCTTTCTCTTGAAAGTAAAATGTCTATCTATAAAAAGAGAATGTCCAGGCTTACTAAAGAATCAAGGTCAGAGATTTTTAAGGATATGGAGAAATGCTTGAAAGAGAAATTACGTCTTAAACTTTATAAATGATTCGTGGAATAGGACCGCTCCGAGTGATTGATTTATGCTTAACTTGATGGTTAACCAGGAATATGAGAAGATAGTTTAAATTGTAATAATAGGATAAAACGGAGGTAAAATATGACTACCAAAACCAAGAAAAAATCTAAGGTAAATATAACCTCTCCCCAAAAGACCGATAAAAAAGAGCTTAATAAATTAGAATTAAAAGCTTTTGATAGGTGGAGAAAGAGAAAGGAAGAAAGAGTAGGACCACTAAAGTTTGAAAAAGGGAAAAGAGAGAATGAAATAGTACCAAAAGAAGAGATTGCTTTTAAGGTAGCTCCCCAAATAATGGAGACTATAGGATCCCCAGATTACGACTTTTTTTCCACTATGCTATCCCAGGCCACAGGCACCCTGTTTAAGGGGGACGATGAAAAGAAAGCTAACTTTGTTGCTGCTTTTATGCACGGGCTTAAACCAAGAGACGAGATGGAGGGGGTTTTGGTAACCCAAATGGTAGGGACTCATAACCTCATTATGGAATATATGAATCGGGCTATGATACCAAACCAAACAACAGAGGTAATAAACGATAATACTAATAGGGCTTACAAACTCATGAACATATTCTTAAAACAGGTAGAAGCTCTAAGTAAATACAGAGGTAAGACAGTGGAACAAAAGGTAACAGTAGAACACGTCCATGTCTATGGCGGAGGGAAAGCAATAGTAGGGAATGTAGAAGGCAGGCAAACGGGGGGAGGGGACAAAGATAGAAGATAAGACTAAACCCCAAGAAAAGCGGAGGGGATGGCTCAAAAATAATAACCCGCCAGGTGATTTTATGAAAGCTCCCCGATGTGGGGCTAAAACCCGAAAGGGTGCACCGTGCCAGTCACCAGCTATGAAAAATGGTAGATGTAGGCTACACGGGGGAAAGAGTACCGGACCTAAAACTCCGGAAGGGATAGAAAGAATAAGACAAGTTCATCTTAAACATGGAAGATATACAAAAAATGCCATAACCTCCAGAAAAGAATTTAATTGTTTACTAAGAAAATTTAGAGAAACCATAGGCAAAATAAATGAACTCACCTAGAATAAAAAAATGCTCCTAGTAATTTTAATACCATCCTTACGCACGCGCGATTAAGGTATAATTATAAAAAGGCGGTGATAAGATGAACGAAACTAAAAGAACTTTAAGGGAAAGGAAATTTATCGATGCTTATATTAAAAATAATGGTAATTCTACTGAAGCATATTTAGCGGTAAACCCTGAAGTTAAACGAAAAAATGCTTCTGTTTATGGTATCAGAATGTTGGAAAAGGTAAGTATTGGAGTAATGGAATTTTTAGATAAATTAGGTTTAAATGATCTTGCTCTAAGTCAGAAGCTAAAAGAAGGACTTGAAGCGGTTAAAAAAGTGGCAGGGTTTGAGGTTCCTGATCATACCGTCAGGGTTAGGTATCTTGATATGGCTTTCAAGTTAAAAAATACCTATCCGGCTGCTGAGCATAATGTAAAGCTTGATCCGGAAAGTGAGCTTACTCTTAAAAGTGGAAATGCTACAGAAAAGCTTATCGAAGAACTTGATAGGTTAGTTGAGAAACACGATATTGAGATAGAAAATTGGACTGAAAAACAATGGTCGGATCACATCAAAGAGGTGAGAGCTCGTAAAGAAGAGAGGGAGCGAGAGGAGAGTAAAAATGATGATGATACCCAAAAAGGCAGGGGAAAACTAAATATCGCTAAAAAGGGAAGGCTCTTATCTATCCCTTAATAAAGGGTCTTAACTAATGCAGATTTAGTATAAAAAATAGTCTATCTAACAAGGGTTTACAGGTAAGGATAAGTTTAACGACCAATCGTAAGCGGTTAACGCTTGGTAAGCTAATAACAAGGGTAGGAAGGCACCTGGAACGTGAATTTCACTATTAAAAGCACCCCTTAAATAACCTATCCTAATCTTTCAAGGTCAAACTACTTTGATCTTGCTTTCTTCACTTCTTCACTAACTACCAGTTTAATCTCCAGAATACCCCTAAAAACGAACGTAGAGTGCCTTTATTCGCACATATTTTTCTTTTTAAGGACAGTGGTAGGCATTTGTACCTTAACTTGCGATATTACCCTTTATTTTTGGTAATACGCTAGTAGTATGCAAGTTTACAGTTTTAGCGTTTTAGGAGAACCCGGGACCCGGGAAGGCAAGAAATGAAACTAATGAAACTAAATATCGACAAAAAGGGAAATGTCCCTGGAATGTCCCCAGGGTGTCCCCGATTTAGCTAAAAAGAATGTTACAAAAGGTAGACATTTTCAGGTAGACAAAAGGTAGACATTTCAGGCTAAAAATTTGGGATAAAAATAAAAAGGTTAGATGATGACTGAAAGGCTTATAAATCAGGCCTTCTATTAGAAATAAGAAGTAAAATTATATGTCATTATATGTCGGTAATTCAGGGGGCAGGGATACCCCTAATTGTTGCAAAAGGTTGACCTTTTAGATAGACAAAAATAGACATTCTTCAGGTTAACAAAAGTCAACCTTTCAGGAATAAATTGATGTCGTTTGATGTCGTTATTTCAGGGGGTAGAAGTAGACAAAAGTAGACAATCCAAAGTTGAGGAAAGTTGAGGTTCCGGGAATAAAATACATGTCGGAACATGTCGGTAAAATGGGGGGTAAAATAGTTCGTTATAGTTCGGTAAAAGGGGGTATGCCTATAAAAGATAGTTCCTAATAGTTCCTAAAATTGGGGGTATTCTGATAAAATTATAGTGCATTATAGTGCACTAATTAGGGGGTAGAGGTACCCTTTTTTTTTATCCGGGGAATGATCCTTTTAGTTGCCCATAGGTTGGCCAGAAGTTGCCAATTTTAGTAGACGGAACTACTACGGAACTACTACGGAACTACTACAAAATTTTGCTAATAATAAAATTATCTACTTACATTGAAACTCTTATAAATTAGGCTTCTTAAAAGATAAA
>NMQN01000015.1 GCA_003575245.1 Candidatus Atribacteria bacterium 1244-E10-H5-B2
TCTCAAAAAAAAATATGGGAGAATATTTACGGTTAAGAGCCTTGCCAAGGATAATGAAGACAAGACCTCATGGGATACCTCTCTTAGTAAGGTGGATTTGTTTATATCGAATATTGATAAGGATTGGTATTTGATTATTGATTGCAAGAGCAAATCAGAACCCGAACTCAATATAAAAAAGTGATGAAAAAAGAAAAGGCGGTTTTAGGGGTATCCTGGACGATAAAGTAAATAATTTTAGGGGAAGTGATTTGAGAAGTGAGGGTAAAGTTGGAGGCTTTAGATGAAACAAAATCTTTCTACAATGCAGAATTAGGGAAAAAAGATTTAACAGAAACGGAAAGGAATAAGTATCTATCGGCCTTAAAAACTATCAAGAGAATCATTAGAGAAAGAGGAGAGTCCGGAGAAAAAAGAAAGCATAAAGAATTTTGAGTATTAAATTTATCCTGGTAATCCGTTCTTTTCTAAACGCTCTCCGGATTGCCGTCCCCTGCTCCCTTAAATAAAAGTTTTTTCTGAGGGGGCAGGGATATTTAAAAGGAGTTTAGTTATGGAGAAAGAGCTATCCGATTATGATTTTAAATCTCAGTTATTGGAAGAGAGAAAAGAAAAAATTGAAAGGAGTAATAAGATGAGAGAGAAATTTGACGAGGAATTTCATACTGAAGGAAGGCCAGAGTGGATTGTAAATCTATACTTGGAGTTAGATAAATTCATTTCGAGTTTAAAGGGGCAAATAAGGAAAGAATTTTTAGAGAGTTATGTCAAATACAGTTATAACGGTTTACTTTTTTGTTATATCGTACTTCGCAAAGCGGAGACTTTAAGACTTTGGGCTAAAATTCCTTATACTGCTCTCGGAGCTGTACCTCTTTTTGTGCGTGATTACGAGCCTGTAAGTCGTCGAGTCGGAGTAATGGTAACTTTTGACGATCAAAGAGAATTTTTGCAGAATAAAGAGGCCATGATCAAGTTTACAGGAGAGATCATAAAGAAGGCCTTACAGGGAATGGCTGACCGAAAGGGAAGGAAAAAAACTCCCTTAAAGCCAATAGCAGAAGTTGAGCCTGTAAAGCCTATAGAGATAGTCAAGCCTTCTTCGGTAAATATATCGGTGGTGGAGAACGGATATTTGAGCATTAATTTAAAAATTCATAAGAGCCAGAAGGAGCTTCTAAATAGAATTTTGCAGGAAACTATTTTTAGATAAAGGGAGGAAGGAGGAGTCAAAATGAAAGACCGTTATATGCTTAAACTTTTTATCGTAGAAAAAGAAGGAAAACCTGTTTTTCGAATATGTCCCGTTTTTCATCCACATTCAGAACCGGAAGACGAGCTGGGTGACTTTTTAAGCGGAAGAGGAAGTGAGTATCAAACAATGACGGCAATATTAGATATAAAGGACGACTGTAATTTATTGGAAAAAGAAATGAAGGATGTAATCAAAAAATTTAATAAGACAGGAATAGTAAAGCCTACAAAAATAATTCCAATAGGAACAAAAGGATATAAAGGACGCTTAAGAAAAAGAGGAGATATAAATGATTTAAATGAAAGGTTTCGGAGGTAGGTAAAAAGAAATGAAAGAATTTAAAGAATATTCTTGGCACGGGACACCCGCAGTAGAAGATGGAAAGCTTACAGGAAAGACAGATACAGATTATTTCTATTTTTTCTGTCCCAAATGTGAGGATACCCAAATTATGCAGATTTTAGATTTTCGTTTTTTAAAGAAGGAATCAGCAAAGTATAAGGACAAATATAGGAAGAAATTAAAAAGGGAATTCATAATTGCCTTTGAACTGTATTGCCATAAATGTAAGTTGCACGATTGTGTAAAGGTTTCCAATATTGGCTGGCAAGGTGGTAAGTTAAAAAATAGTATTGGCCTAAAGAAATCATTTTAGACTTATTTACGTAAGGATATTTTATAAAAATTAAAGGGGGTATTAAGGAAAATGAAAAAAGAATGTACCCATAAAGTGAGGAGAGGATAATGGGTAAAAAATTTAATGAAAAACTTGACTTTATTTTTTGGGAAGAAGAAGATGTCCCTGACCCCGACCTTATAACACGGATATATCCTACAATTTTATTTATGGAGGATAAAGAAGGAGGGAAAAAAGCCCCCTTCTTAACTGACAGATGCTACACTTTGGAAGAACTTAATAGGGAATTGGACAGGTTCCAAGAAGATATTGAAAATATAAGAAAAAAAGCAAAGAAAAAATACGACGAATTTAAAATAGAGGGAGGAGATAGATAAAAATGAGTAGCAGTTCATATATGAAAGTATTAGCTAAAAAATGTGAAGATTGCCCTTATGACTTAACTTGTAGTATGAAGAAGATAGTAAATCATAAAATCCCCTGCTATGCTGTTTCTGATTCCTGGATCTTTAAATTTATTAGGAAGTTTGGGAAAAAGGCAAGAGTAAGCAAGGAGATGTTTGAATAATGGTTAAGAAAGAGCAGGGAAAGGTAAAAGTTATAAATGTTTACTCTGAAGAATATTTTAAAAAAGCGCCAGAAGAGTTGCGTAATGAAGTAAATAAATTAATTGTTATGTGGAAAATGATTAAAGACCTCCCTTATGAAAGGAAAAAAGTTAGATACATCTTGCTTGTAATACCTTTTAGATTTCTACTTGGAGCAAAAGCATGTGAACTTCATCCTAAAAAAATATTTGCGTTTGATGAAAATAGTTTTCGAAAAGAAGGACTTCGGGTATCTGGAAATACAATATTTATGGGAGAAGAGCCTTTTGGTTATCTGGTTGATATTGTAGATGGCGAAGAGTTTATAAAAAATACAAAGTATAGTGGACTAAAAATTACTGTAGACTTAGAACACAAATATGTATCAGAATATGTTAAAGAATTAAATGATTATACTCATAAAACAAAAAAAGAGTAGGGTTGGATTATAAATATAAAATAAAGTGATGAAATATGAAATAACCTTTAAAGTTGACTTCTCTCTTTATATTTGATATGTTTAGTTTATTAATACTGAGTATTAAAGGAGAAATTTATGGAAAGAACAACTAAAATTATAAGCTTATCTGTACCACCAGAAATGGCGGAGAAGATTCAAGAGCTGATGAAAAAGGAAGATAGAACAAGAAGTGAATTAATAAGAGAAACAATAAGGCGATATATTGAACAGCAAGAATGGAAGGAAATCTTAAGATACGGAAGAATAAAGGCCAATGAAAAAGGAATTGCCGAAAATCAAGTGGAAGATATTGTCGATGCCCATAGAAAATAAAAAACCAAAAGTAGTAATAGATACCAACGTCTTTATCTCTGGGTTAAATTTTACTGGAAAACCACACGAGATCTTAGAATTATTCATAAATAATGAGATAGAGGTCTTTATCTCTTCCTTTATTTTACACGAAATAGAGAAAATCCTCAGAAAAAAGTTTGAGTGGGACAGAGAACAGGTTGAAAGAGTCCTAAATAGAATAAAGGGAAAGGCCCTCCAGGTTAAACCAAAGACTAAAATTTCGGTTGTTAAGGGAAAAGAAGATGATAACCGGATCCTGGAATGTGCAATAGAGGCTGGGGCCCAATATATCATCTCCGGAGATAAACGTCATCTACTGCCCCTAAAGGAATACCAGGGGATAA
>NMQN01000451.1 GCA_003575245.1 Candidatus Atribacteria bacterium 1244-E10-H5-B2
AATATAATAAGTGTAATAAGGGGTAAGATATTACAATATATCGTACCCCTTATTATTTTCAAAGTTCAATAAATAATTTCACTTCAATACGAAAATCTTGTTGGTGTAAACTTTGGGTGGATAATAAAAAAGATAAAAGAATATTTATTGCTTTTGTTTTTCCATCTTCTTTTTTCTCTAGTTCTTTTTTTCACGCGATACTCGATACACAATACGAAGAGAATCCTGATTTAATTGTAAAATACAGCGGTTTTCAGTTATAATAAGAATTATAAAAAAACTTTCAGTAAATATATATTTACCATTTTTGTGCAATATTCAAAAGAAAAGGTTAAATCTTTTCTGACTGACGTCTTGAATTAATGGACCTAAGATTAGGATATAATAATTAATCTATAAAATATTTTGGGATGGTAATTAATGAATAAAATTATGGTCAAAGAATTATATAGCAAAATATCTAAAAAGATTTTATACACACAAATATTGGACAATATTTCTTTAGATAAAGAGTTTGTTAGAAAATATATCGAAAATCCTTCATTTTTAAAACAATTGTCATCTATGGTAGGAAAGAAAGATTATAGCTGTCAGGCGGTATATTCCCTTTGTCAGGATATCCTTATCGATATAGACAAAAAACATAATTCTACTAATTGGCTTTATCAGGTATTTCAGTTTGCCCTCTCTAAATCTTTTCCTGAGGCAGTAGACCTATCGTTTAAGGATATCTCCGATAATTGCCGAAAAACTTTCTTGTTCTATTTAGAATTTTTAAGAGTAATTTTGAAGTTCCAAAAATCGTCCGGTGATCCTACTTTTCACGGCAAATATCCCCTTAATTTCTTAACTTCTGAAGAAAAAAACAAACTGGAGAACCCAGCTGAATATAAAAGATTCTTAAAAGCATTTAATGATGAATATATTTATGAGATGATGAAATTAAGCCAGGAAGTTTTAAAGTTCAACACTCTTGACCATATATGCGGGGCAAATTGGATTACTTTGTTTATCAGCAGGCAGTTATATAATCTGGGTCTTCCTGTTGATTTGGGGAGGATTTCCGGAGCAGCAGCAGGTCATGATATCGGAAAATATGGATGCAAGGATATTGAGGCAGAAAGGACTCCCTATTTACATTATTACTATACTGATATGTGGTTTAAAAAACATAATATCCCTTATATCGGACATATTGCAGTTAATCATTCTGTTTGGGATTTAGAATTAGAAAATTTACCCTTAGAATCACTTATATTAATTTATTCTGATTTTCGGGTTAAAAATACAAATAACGGTCCTGAAGTGGAGATGAGAATCTTTAGCCTAAAAGATTCTTTTCAAGTAATTTTAGACAAACTGGATAATGTTGATGAGAAAAAAAGAAAAAGATATTGCCGGGTTTATGAGAAATTAAAAGACTTTGAAGATTATATGATAAATTTAGGGGTAAATGTAGATGTAGAGAATAAAGAGATAAGTTCTTGTAAAAAAGATAGAAAACCGCATTATCCTCTCATGCAGGGTCAAGAAGTTATACAAAATATAAAATTTCTTTCCATAGAACATAATATAAATTTAATGCACGAACTTCGAGATGAATCTTCTCTTAATTCACTTTTAGAATTAGCTCGAAGCGAAAAAGATTGGAACAATCTACGGGAATATCTACAAATATTTAATGAATATTCCACTTACTTAACTCAAAAACAGAAGATGATTACCTTGAGATATTTATACGAACAATTAACTCATCCGGAAGATGAAATAAGAAGGAGAAGTGCAAAACTTATCGGTTTATTAATTACCAGCTTTGACGAAGATTACCGCAAAGAGATTCCTCAGAATGTTACCCTAAAACCTCCCGCGATCACTAGTGTTAATTTATTGGAAAGATATTTAAAATATTTTTTACAGCCAGACCATAAAAAAATTGCTCTTCATCAATCTCGAATTATTAATAGCACTGAGAATATGATTTCTTCTCTCTTTTCTAACTGTCGTAATAATCATCAGGTAAGCAATTATAGAAAAAGTATTTTAAAACACTATAAAAAAGACCTGTATACCAATGAAGAAATTCAACTGTGTTTAATAAAAACCGCCGAACATATATCAATTTGCTCAGATGAAAAATTTGTAAAGGTATTATTTGATTATATTATAAAGATGTTAAAGAAAGAGAATCACAATCTTAGACTTACTGCTTTAGAGGTGGTCTATGATTTAATACCCCAAATTGATAAAAAATTTAGATTTATAAATAACTTAAGAAAATTATTTGCTAGTAATATTTCTACCTCAGTGCTCCCTGCTGAAAATTATTTAAATATGAAGATAATTGAATTATTAGGTTTGGATGAAAACATTGTAAAAAAGCACATCGAATTTTATCGAAGAGATATAGAAAAGATACAGTATATATTTCTAAGCAACCTTAAAACTTCAACCAGTGGAATAATTAAAAAAATTCAGATAGAACTTTTATTAGAACATACCTTAAAAAGTAAACAGGAAGAAATTTATACTGCTTTACATTTTTGCAATATTTTAAAAGTTAGCGGCATAGAAGATATTAGAAATTTGGCTGGCAAGGCCCTGGTAAATTTAATGCCTTCCTTATCTTTTCAACAGAGGAACGATATAGCTATTGAACTATTGCGGGCTTTAGAAATGGAAGATTATCAATTTACTAAATATATTCCTTACTATTTGGGTCAATTAATACTCTATCTTACACCTAATGAGCTAGAGGAAATTGTTGATGATTTAATAGAAAAAATCAAACAGTCAGACCCTAAATTAAATTCATTGCTACTTAGAACCATTGGTATAGCTATTGCAAATTATCCTAAGTATCGAGAAAGATTTTCAGAAAAAGAGGAATCATATGAAAACAGACTTAGCAAGATGATCGGTATCCTTTTAAATGGCTTCGTGCACTATAATTTAAAGGTTAAACAGGCAGCATTTAGAGTTATTGGTAAGGAAATATTTGGCTCAAGACATCTTAATTTAGAAGAAAAAAACCATATATTTAAACTTATTGCCAAAAAAATTCTTACTTTATTAACTCTTGTAAATAAAGAAAGCTTGATGTTTTTAATAAGCTGTACCGGACTTAATTATATGTATAAGTTTATCTCTGATTATAATTTCTTCAAAGGAAGTATAAATCTTAAAATCCCAGACAAGGTAGCTTTCTTTCCCGGTGCTTTTGACCCATTTTCCCTAAGCCATAAAGAGATTGTAAAAGCAATAGAAATACTCGGATTTGAAATGTATTTAGCAGTTGATGAATTTTCCTGGTCAAAAAGGACCCAGCCACACCTCTTCAGAAGGAATATAATAAATATTTCTATTGCTGATGAACTTAATGTATATTTATATCCTGAAGATTTACCGGTTAATATTGCCAATCCAGATGATTTAAAGGTTTTGAGAGAAAACTTCTCATTTTCTGAGGTTTATATTGTAGTAGGCAGTGATGTTATATTAAACGCTTCTGCTTACCAAAAAAATAAGAGAAAAAATTCCATACATACTTTTTCTCATATTGTTTTTGACAGAAGGACTTTACATGCTGCTGATGAGAAAGAAAAAATGATTCAAGTCGAAGCTATTTA
>NMQN01000579.1 GCA_003575245.1 Candidatus Atribacteria bacterium 1244-E10-H5-B2
TTCCTCGCTTTTATGGCAATGCTCTTCGGGAAACTGCTCATAGTCAAGGTCATGAACCAAGCCGATAACACCCCATTTTTCTTCATCTTCTCCCCGCTTGCGGGCAAAATAGCGCATAACTCCCTCTACGGCTAAAGCATGTTTTGTCAGACTATCACTTTTATTATATTCTGTAAGTAATTGATAAGCTTCTTCTCTGGTTGGAACTTTTGAACTCATCTTATTTCCTCCTAAGTGCTTTATTTTTTATTTTCTATTATATCCTCTCTAATTTAATTATAATATATTCTATAAGATATTCAAATAATATCGAAAGAAAGTATCGAGTAAAAACAGTATCGAGTATATAGTATCGAGTATCGGGTCAAGAAAGAAAGAAAAAGAAAAGAAAGATTAAAGATAGTATCGAGTTAAGAAAGAGAAAGGAAAGATAGAAAAAGTTTACACTAACATTTTTTATTTTTTTCCACTCTTAAAAATCTATTTAGAATTAATATTAATAATCCTATTACAAAGAATAAGATAGCGATACCAAATCTATCAGCGATATAGCCGAATAAAGGGGCTAACACTATCATGAAAAGTGAGCCGACCTGACTTTCAATTGACATTACCGTTGCTCGTTCGTTTTTTCTCATATAATCACCGAAAACATCTACCGCCAGGGGTCGCCTTCCATCTTTCAAAAGATAAAGGAAAAAGTAAAGAAGAATAACTGCTAACATAACTTTAGTTTTGATAGCAAAAAACATTATAAAAAATACTACTCCCAAAATGTCAAAACTGATATCCATCAGTTTGTCAGACTTATATTTTAGATTTAAGCGGTAAACATTTCGGGAAACCCATGAACTAAAGATATACATCACTCCATAAATAAGCCCTAAAATAATTTTTAACTGAGTGGCTGCCTCCATCGAGACTACTATATAGATTCCGGAAACTAAAATAATATCTTTTAAGATAGGCTGAATATAATCTTTTAAAACTTTAAAAATGGCATCAAAGAGCGAAGAACTTATCACTACTTTTCTGAGGGAACTGTTAGTAAAAACATTTTTTAACTGTTTAATACTATGAATAATAAATTTTTTTATACTGATAGTAGATTCTACCGGTTCGTTTAGGGTATCTGGATAGGACCAGATTAAGAAAAAATCAAGGATGTAGGGTATGATACTGAATAAGAAAATCGATTGCATCCTGGGTAATTTAATAATCAAAAAGATTGCAGCAAAAGCAGATAAAGAAGAACCGATTAAAGAAAAAGAACGAGTGCGGCCATAGACAAAAGTCTTATGTTTAAACCAACCCTTCTGTTCCAAATAGGCATAAATCATAGCTTTGTGGGTGCCTGACCTAAAAGCTTCTCCCAGGCCAAAAAAGACCATAGCTACAGCTACAATGGCATAACTTCCTCCCAGGAAAAAGAAGAAGAAAGAGGCGATATAGAAGATGAAACAGATCATCAGCTCGTTCTTTTTTCCGTATTGGTCGGCGAATATCCCGGAGGGCACTTCAAATAGGTAAATAATTATCCCTCTAATAGAAAATAAAGTCCCTATCTGGAACAGGTTAAGGTGCACTACCTGTATTAGATAAATATATAAGTAGGGTTCAAAAAAACGAAGATTTTTTAAAAACCCATACAGGCAAAACTTTTTTATCTGATTATTTTTTTTAATTAATTCATGTACATCTTCCATAATTCATTATCAGGAACAGAAACAGTGGATAACGGTCCCCTGTTCTTTTTTTAAAATTTTACTTTTACGTTTTCTCTTTCTTCTCCTTCTGTTTTGAAATAAGGCCTGCTCTTAAAACTAAACAGATTGGCAACTATTGAAGTAGGTACTTGAATTATAGCTACATTATATT
Organism: Candidatus Atribacteria bacterium 1244-E10-H5-B2; assembly: GCA_003575245.1. The sequence goes on from NMQN01000579.1 coordinate 1,879, forward strand.
TCATAGCAGTATCATTATAGAACTGTCTTGAAAAACCTATTTTGTCTTCGGTATCTTTCAGTTGTTTTTGTAAATCCAGGAAATTTGTATTAGCCTTTAAATCAGGATAATTTTCAGCAACTGCAAATAATCGACTGAGGGCACCGGCTAACCCTGAATTCGCTTCCAATTTTTCCTCCGGTGTTTTTGCCGACAAATATTTGGTTCTGGATGCAGTTACTTCTTCTAATGTTTCTTTCTCATGTTTGGCGTATCCCTTTACGGAGCTTACCAGATTAGGAATTAGATTAAATCTTCTTTTTAGCTGGACATCGATCTGCGCCCAGGAATTATCTATTCTCCCTCTTAGCATTACTAATTTATTATAAGTCAAAACCCCCCACGCTACAATTAGAATACCTAAAATCGCTATAAAACTCATAAAAACACCCCTTTCTCTTTTTCATTTTGATAAATCATTAAAAAGCACCGGCTCCGCCGCCACCGCCTCCTCCTCCGCCTCCGGAAGAGAAGCCACCGCCCGAACCGGTTGAAGCAGTTGCACTGGCAAAAGCAGAAGTAAATACTCTATCAAAAGACTTAAACATACTGTTATTTAATCTTCCGCTTCTATCAGTCATACAGTATAAGTAAGTAGAATTCCTTAAGGATATATCTTGACTACTTAAGGCCAGTTTTAATTTTGAAATTACTTTATCTGCTACCCCCAGTGAGATAGCGTAAACCAGATAATGTTCCCAAACTATTATAGAGGGGATTTCGTAATCCTTCATATTGCTAAAATGCAATAGGAATCTTCTAAATGCCCTCCACTTGGTATATTCATTAATTCCCGTTTGAGTCTTTTTTCTTATCAATGCACCATAGATTATCACCCCAAAACCAGTGAAACCGACAACAAACAATAAGGGTATAAGAATGAGCAACTGCATTTTTAACAGGGCTCCCAGAGCAAACAATAAAAATATTCCGGCAAATTCCATTAAAACTACCTTGCCTGCGGTTTTTAATCCTTCTTTGGATTGACCGAAATAATTATATTTTTTGAATTCCTCTCCCACTTTTTTCACCCATTTATTATAATTGTGCCGAAAACTGCTCTGGGCTCTTGATGTTTTAGCGGAGTCTTTTATCTCCTTTAAGGTTACGCTTTTTCCATTGCCTATAGAATAAAAAAGCCAATGGATTAAATATGATTCATGTTCGTTTAAATTGGTGGTGTCACTTTCTTCAATTAACATAAATCTATAATCTTTCTTTCTTCCTTTTGGAATCTCTTCAATCTTTAAATATTTCTTGCGTACCAAATCCATCAAAGTTGCCATAATATCTTTGCTGCCCACCCCTTGAATACTCATTAATTTGCTCAAGACAGCGGGTGTAATATCCTGAGGCAATTCACGGTAATAATCCATTTCAACCTCTGGCTTGAGCTCTCTATCATATTTAAAGTAGAGACGAATAGCCAGGAATATATTAAATAATACTACCAGCAGAGCCAATAAAAAACCGATAATATTGAAATACATCTCTCTATCTGCTTTTTTAGCCCAGGCTAATTCCTCTTTCATTATTTCAGCAAATTTATTCTGGTTAATTATTTTACTACTATTGGGAATTATGCGGGTAGGGAATAAGATTCTCGCTTCCACCATTTCTCTCGAAGGTAATCCATCAACTTCATATACTATTTTACCGTCCTCCAGGATAAACACTTTTCCATCTTGCGGGCCATGTCCAAACACTT
>NMQN01000481.1 GCA_003575245.1 Candidatus Atribacteria bacterium 1244-E10-H5-B2
TTGCTTTAAGGCTTTTTCCTGTATCTCGATAGTGCCTTCTTCCTTTTGGCTCTCTGTGCTAACTCTGCAGTAACCCACTAATTTATTTAGTTCTTTGTTTCTATCTGATTTATTCATCGTATCACCTCTAAGTTTTAAATCTTTTATTCTTAATAAATTTCTGTAATTCTTCTTCTTCTATCCGGTAGACCTTTTTAAATTTAACCGCCTTTAATTCTCCGGACCTAACATAACTGTAAATTGTATTGTAATGAAGGTTTAACCTTTTAGCTACTTCATTCAAAGTCAACATTTTTTATCACTCCTTTATTTCTATTTTGTTTCACAGTAAAACATTAAGTAATCTTTGTAAGTGTCAGGGTCTAGTCCTGACACCTATAAAACTACTCAATATCGTTACCCCCTTTTAAAAGATTTTCCATTGTAAAGCTAAAATAACCATCCTCGGTTATTATGATATGGTCTAATATTCTTAAACCTAAAATCTCTGCGCCCTTTCTAAGTCTATCGGTTATATCAATATCATTTTTAGATGGCTCCGGGTCTCCGCTCGGGTGATTATGACAGAAGATAAGGCTAACCACATTTTTTAATATTGCAGATTTAAAAACTTCTCGCGGGTGGACTATACTTTCGGTCAAACTCCCCAGGCTTATTAACTCGATATAGAGAACACGATTTTTAATATTAACCCCCATACCCCAAAAATGCTCTTTGACCTGATCAGTCTTATCTTCGCTTTTTAGGATATCTCTAAATATTTCAACCACAGCCACAGCGTTATTTATTTTGGTATTCTCTTTACATTTGATAAACATCATTCAACCCCCTCAACATAATTTTTAACTTTTGTTAATGTCCAAACAGAACTTAGATTTCTTATTTCTGTGATCTCTTTCCACAAGTAACCATGCTTCGCCATAGTATAACAGATAAGACTTTCCATTTTAACGTCGTATGGCTCAATCCTGATCAAAGGAATTAAAAGTTTATTCTCTTTTTCTTCGTAAGTAGGTTTATCAACCATTGCTAAAACATATTCGGGCTTTTTTAATGGTTTTTCAACTTCGTATCTATCAGGATTTAATTTAACTCTTATTATGTGTTTGCATTCTATCCGGTGAAACTTCCAGGCCGGACAACTACAGCCCCACTCGTCTTTATCCGATAGAGCAACCACATAATATTTATCCCCATTCTCGCTTTTAATCTTCCACCTTTTGACCCACTTCATTTGATTTATACCCCCTTTTCAGATTCTTCTACGGCTTTCTTCATTCTTCTAAATTCATTTAGCCTATGCTCATAACCGAAATACATATCTCTCTCAATTCCTAATCCCCTTATATTTACTTCTTCAAGCTGTTTTAAAGTGAAATAACCTAATTCCTTTTCATGCCCATCTACCAAACCAAAGAAAAGGATATCACCTTCCGGGTCTCTTTCTCCTTCTACCACGTACCAGGTCCAACTACTAAGTGGGTGAAAGTATTTTATTATTATCTTTGGATTTTTTTCGTTTTCCTGTGAATATCGTTTGGGCAGTCTCTTCTCAATCTCCTTAGTCAATAATTTCATTTTACTTGTTCCCCCTTTTTTCTTATATTGTATCACAACTATTTACAATGTCAACATTTATTTACAATTATTTACAATTATTTTTAAAAATGTTTTGTAACCCCTTAGAAGTCTTATTGATTCCGGGGGATACAACCTTATCAGAATACCCCTAAAAAAGCGCTTCTGGTGGTTTAATTAGCGTTTCTTTGCCCCCTATGGTACGAATCTATCAATCCCCCTTTTAGCCTTAAACCCTAAGAGTAGTTAAAAGTTATGACATATAAGGCTTTTTCGTTGATTTACCCGAAAGACGAAAGAAAAGACGCAATATAAGCGTTTTTAAGGAGGGTCAAAAAGAAGTCGCTTGTCTTTATACGTTATATATGGCCTTTTCCGCTAAAAACTTTCACCTAATAAAAAAGAGATCAAGAAAATTAGATATATCTTAATCTCTTCCTTCGTTATATTTAAACTTTCCGGTATAGGATTCTAAGCTTTTCGGTCGTAGATAACTTTCTAATTTTCTTCTTCTTTATTATGGTGATCCTTAATTTTCCCCTATTGAATTTTTTAAAGATTTATGGTATATGTAAATTATGAAAAAGTTATTAATTATTCTTATTTTATCAACTATGTTCTTATCAGGTTGTGGTTCGGGTCTATACAACTTAAACCTTTTTACCCTGCCCGATGATGCCGAATTTCTTGCCTTAATTCAAGAATTAGATACCCCTCGTAAAATTTGCCGGTATATGTTAGATAATTTTGAAACAGAAGAACATCCATATATAGCTTTAACTCCCTATGAATTATATTTAACCCGCAAGGGTGATTGTGATGATTTTTCAGCCTTTTCTAAATTTATTGCAAACTATCATGGATATATAACGTTCCAGATAAAAATGTTATTTGCATCATATGTTTATGTTTATCCTGTTTATGTTTATCATGTAATCACAGTTTTTACAGAATATGGTCATTATACCTTTGCCGAAAATCAATATTACAACCCCTATGGGGGATACCACAACTCTTTTGGAAGTATTATGCAAATATATCATGGTTGGGTATCATACACCGTCTATGATTACTATATGAATATAGTTGAACAAGTAACGAAATAATCCCTTTATTTACATCAACAATTAACTAAAAGCGTTATCTGTTATAGTCCTTACCAGTTTTCCGTTTAATAAATAGGTAATTACTACACGCTTATACTATGAGAGAAACGTTGTTTAGCCAATCATACAATATCAGGAACAGGATCATAGAAATTTATTAGTTAAGATAACTAAAAAGGGGGGGGCTTGTAATGTTTGAGAAGGTAGATACTAAAGAAATTGAGAAGATCAAAAAGAGGTTAGAGGCAGAGTTAGAGGATAAATATTTACCGATTCAGAGGAGAGAAGAAGTTACCAGCCTTATCTATCATATCAATACTTGGTTAGATTGGAAAGACTACCAGGAAAGAAAACATTATAAAGAAGTAATCCAGAGCGAAAGCTAAAATAATTTAAAGAGGGCAGGAGAAGATCCTACCGGTTAAAATATGTAACTCGTGAAAACTGTTTTAACTTTCGGATCTTCCCCGGCTCCTCTAATTTTAACAGATTAGGGGATAAAATAAAAATGATAATGATTAAGATAATTTTTACCTGGTTAATTGTTATGATTGTTTATACAATTTATAAGCTGATCTTCCAAAAGGAAAGGCCTATACCTAAGCAAGTTGTTATTAAGGCCAGGGATGGAAAGAGAAAAATTATTATTTTGAGAAATAAATAATTACCCTGGCGGTCCGCTTTCTTTCCAGAGTTCTCCGGATTGCTGATCCCCTGCTCCCTGGTTGGTAGTTCAGCGAGGATTTTTAATAGTTTCAGGCTCTATTGACTCCGGGATATTAATATTTGTTCATTAACTAATTCTTTGGAGACTGACAAGCAAAGGCAGGGGGTCGGGGTCGTCGGATTTTTCTCCCAAGTATATCTTCTGTTACTCTTCCTCAGTCTGTAAAGCATGTAGAAAACTTTTTGTTAGCTCTAAAAAATGA
>NMQN01000846.1 GCA_003575245.1 Candidatus Atribacteria bacterium 1244-E10-H5-B2
TGAGACGGCCCTTCCGGATATACATTCTGACAGTATTTTTTGTTAAAGGCAGTATCTTAGCGAGATCCTCGACCAGGTAATATTTTTCCCCTCTAATATTGATAGGCATGGCTTCAATTCTCCTTTCTTCTTTTGCATATATATAACACATATACTAATATCAAGCAATGCCTAAAAAATTGAATAGGTTAATTACTTAAGTTTACTTACTTTACATTTATAAAACTTATTGAAAGATCACTTCCTAAAAGGTCAAAATTTTGTAACTTTTTATTTGGATGTTATTGAACTAATAATGTTACAATATAAGGGGTTTTACAAGCAAGAGAGCAAAAAAGAGTTGAACCATGAATATCGGTAGATCAGTTAAAAAGTTAGTAATCAGAGATTGTGCTAATTACGATAAAGTCTTTAATAATATAAAAGATTATTGTTGTCAGGAATGGACGAAAGGCTATCGTTGTATCTTCTTTATCAAGGAAAATGCTAAATGTGATTATTTTGATAGAGCAGTCCTACCAAATAATCCACAGATAGAAGCCCTTTATCGAGCTGAACAACAGGCTAAAATAGAAGGGTGCGAGTTAAGCGATCAGTCTAAAAAACAAATATTGGAAGAAAAAAGCTTGGTAGCAGGTAAAATCAAGATACATTGTAAAAAATGTGGGAAGACTTTTATGGCCAATAACCTTAGACAACAATATTGTGATTATTGTAAGAAGTCCATTCGGAGAGAGAAAAGATACCTTAAAATAAAAAATACCCCTTAAAACGTTCAATTTTGACTTTTATGGGGGGTCAAGCACCTTAAATTTGGAAGTTGGTAGTTTTATACCTATTATTAACTTGTAAAAATCAAAATCCTTATTTTATAAGGGTTTTAAGAGATGTGAGCAATGTGCTTAAATTTCAAGTATGAGCGTATTTAAAGGATCACTAATATTCTTTTTAGCTAAAAGGTAGATTAAGGCATAATTGCATAGGATAGCCTGTTTTATACCTGTGAAACCTTAATAAGGGCACTCTACGTTCGTTAAAAGGGCATTCCTGAAGACTTAAAGTGTTTTTATCTAACAATTTTTTTTAGATTTTCTTCCTTCACTTTTTTTTACTCCTTTTCTCTGATTGATCCAAATCATAATCTAAAAAATTTATAATACCTTATTTAGGGTTCGGGTTTAATGAGAAAATCCTGAATCTCTTCTAATATCACCACCGCTTTATTCATCACCTCTGTTTGAGTCTCCATAAAATTAGGCAGATCTTTTAATGTTTCAATCGACTTATTCAATGAATCTACTGCTGGAACCCCCGAGATTAGAGTAATAAAAATTGCTAATAACAATAAAGCGGAGGGAATATCACCAATTGGGTTTGGATTTATAATGCCTGTGAATTTTAAAAATAACAGAGACGCAGCAAAAAAAGCAGTAATTCCCCCTATGTACAGTAATACCTTGAATAAAAAAGCATTTTTTGTAGAAAATGCGATGGCAATCAAAATGATAACGACTACAGCTTCAACCAAAGCTGTTTTTCTTAAAAAATTACTTAACCGATTTTCTTTAATTTCTTTTTCTTTCATTTCAGACTTCTCCTTATCTCACTTATATTAATTTTCATATAGGCATCACTCCTTTTATTTCAGGTTTAAAGTTAGTAATTCTACATCGATGAGAAAATCCTTATTGCTTCTTCGACCTCTTGTTATTTTACTTTCTCTTTTAATATTTTACCAGCTTTGAAGAAGGGAACACTCTTAGCCGGCACAGATACTTTTTCACCGGTGCGGGGATTTCTGGCCATATAAGCAACCTTTTTTCTAATACCGAAAGTACCGAAACCTACCAATCCAACAGTATCACCTTTAGCTAAACAATCACTAACATTTTTAAATATACATTCTACGATTCTTTTAGTTTCTACTTTGGTGCATTCTATTTCATTTGCCACCTTACCGATAAATTCGCCTTTGTTCACTTTAAAAGACCTCCTTTTATTTTTTTAACATAATTGTTGAAGCACTACTTTATATCTTATACGACAGGCATTCAAAAAATCCTTCTTTTCTAAAAAATTATTTTAGGTTACATATTTTAACCGGCAGGATTTTCCCTGCCCTCTTTATTTTTTACTCTCCTGGTGACTTTCCGGCCTGACATAATTTAATTATGAATTTTTTAACCACCTGGTATGATCCGGTTATAAATTTCTTAATGGCCATTTTATTAATTCAACTCTTATTAATTCCCGAGAGAGCGGGAATTTAATAAAATCTAATTCTATTCTGCTAATCTTTCATTATCTTCGATCCTATAAAAATTAGCAGTTTCTTGTTCTAAAACCCATTTAATTTTCTCTGCTTCTTTTAAGATTAAGTTTCCTATTATTATTGTCAAAGTAGGTTCTTTAAGATTATTAAATCCTTCTCTTACTAAGCCATATCTTTTCATTTTTTTAATAGCCATATTAAATTATCCTCTCTCCACTTTTAGCGTGGATCCATGGAGCCTTCCCTCCACCATAAGGGAGGGGAGTTCGATAAATCGAACCCATGGGTACAGGCGAGACGCCTGTCCTACCTGAAAGTTTGCCCGTTCGTGTCGTGGCAATCTTCCCGTTCCCGTGGGAATGATAGTCTCAATAGCCATGGCTATTCACCATTAACTAATTTAACCAGGGCAGCTCCGGTTACTACTGTACAATAGCTGCGATACTCAATACGCAATACGCGATACGATTCACGAGATACGAGATACGAGTTAATTGACCAATTGACCAATTAGTTAGTCGTTAGTTAATAGTGAATATTCACTATTCACCTGCTTAATTAGTTTTTTTTATATCCCTGCCCTCCGGAGTGTGACTAAAAACCGGAGAGCAGGGGACGGCAACCCGGATCTGTTCTTTTAGTCCTTCCGAATCACCGAGATTTTTTACCAAATTTTTCTTATTAGCTTTTTTCCGATATACTTGTTTTTAGCTCTACGAATTATCTTCTTAGGATTACCTGAGGCCACCGCTTTGATATCGGTTAATTTACGAGCCAGGTTGAAAAGAAAAGATATGAGTTTACCCATTTAAAACCCCCTTAAATATATCTCATTAATTAAATTTTTCTGATAATTTGTCAATCTCTTTCCTTAGTTTAATTCCCCTGGGATCTTCATTAAAAAATTCTTCAACAATCTTTGAGAAATTTTTCCGGTCGATATGCGTATCAGGACTATCATCACACCAAAAGAATTTATCTAAATGTTTTTTAGAATATCCTTCATTAACTAACACTTTATAAATACCGCTTAATATTGTAAAAGCGATATATTCTCTGTCAACGGTTATATCATTCCCTTTTTCTCTTCTGCTTTTTTCAGATAACGCGAGAATAAAATCGATAGTTCGTTTTGTCATTTTTCTATTTTTATTCATTCCCCTGAAACACCCCCTAAAAAACGATTCAGTTTTTATTTTTTATCTTCAAATAGTCCATATTCAAAAAGGATAATGCCGATTAAAGAAAAGAGCCACAGATACCAAGTTTTTTCCCCAATCAAAGGGATTATGGGTTATTTCCCAGTCTAAACCCCTCTCGACACCTAAATAATAGGGTT
>NMQN01000764.1 GCA_003575245.1 Candidatus Atribacteria bacterium 1244-E10-H5-B2
GAAAAGGTGCCGGCTTTCGGTTTATAACTAATAGATAGTTAAAATTTTAAGGATTGATGGTATTGATAAAGAGTTGAATTACTTTTGCTCCACCGATAAATGTCCCTGCCATGCTTCCCAGATTGGCAAAAGCCACTACCAGTAATATTTTAGTAACCCGATTATGGAAAAAGTCTTTAATGGTAGTTATATTCCCCAGCTGTTCGAAGTCTTCTACCCGGGGACGCCTGATTAGGGCTTCCGTAATACCTGCAAACCACCCGGCAGCCAAAAGGGGATTTAAGGAACTAAAAGGAGCTGCGACAAAGGCAGTAAGAATAGAGAGAGGGTGTGCCATAGCTATTAATGCCCCCAGGGCAGACAGGGAACCGTTCCATAAAAACCATTGAGTAATTTGGTCAAAACCGGCAGGAGGAGAATAGGTAAAAGTTGAGGCGATAATAGCAATTATTGCCAAGGGGATACCCCAGACTAATACTTTTATGTAGTTGGAAGTAGAAGGTATTTTAGTGAGGGCGGTTAAGTCATGCTCTTTATCGATTTCTTTTTTAATCCCCGGTACATGTCCGGCACCAACAATAGCAATGACTTTATCACCCGGAGCCAGTTTTATTTTTTCAGCCAGGTATTGATCTCTTTCGTCTATTAGAGTATTTTTCAATCGAGGGAATGAACGGGCTAATTCGCTTAAGGCCGCGGTAAGGATATCTTCTGATTTTAATCTTTCAATTTCTTCTTCCGAAATTTTTTCTTTGCTGAACATGCTGAAGATTAACATAAAAAGTATGCGCATTTTCCCCCAGAGACTGAGCTTTTTCCAGACACGGGTAAAGGTAACCTGGATATCTCTATCGGCAAGAACCAGATGGGCATTAATCTCTTTTGCTGATGAGATGGCCTGAATCATCTCCTGCCCGGGGTTAATTCCTAATTGCTGAGCTAATCGTTTCTGAAAAGAAGATAAAATTAAATTAACCAGGAGGAGCAGGGCCTTTTTTTGTTTGATTATGGTAATAATATCCATATTTTTCCATTTGTTCCGATTGTTTATACTGTTATAGCGGGCAGAACACAGCTCTACACAGACACTGTCCGGCTTTTCTTGCTCAATTAATTCTTTCACTTCCCGAGCGCTATCTTTAGAGACATGAGCAGTACCTACTAATAAAATTTCTCTTCCGTCTTTTTTTAATATGTGGATATTTTTACTATTCAGTAACAATTGTTTTCTCCTCCAGGTAAAAATAATGTGAATTTGTTTGTATTTATAAAATTGAAATATATTGTACCATAAAAAAATTGTAAAGAATAATTTTTAAACTTGCCAAAGGACCGTCCCTTGGTATGATTTTCTTATTTCATTTTACTGGATAATCGATACCAAATCATCAATGCAATCCCTCTCATCAACCTTGTTCCGCGCAACAGTGAATAAGTTTTTCCGGTAACTTTTCCGGGTTCCTGAGCAGCAATTCCTACACACAATTTCCCTACTTTTTCGATGGGTACACCGAAGGCCTCCAGGGCATAAGGTAAATTCTGCAAATCTTTAGTTAGCTTGGGACTTACTTTGATATCATTATAAAAATCAGTTTCAACCATGCCGGGAATTATCATGTGAATGGAGATAGGGTATTCCTTATATTCTTCGGCTAAATTCTTAGTAAAGCTGTTAACTGCTGCTTTGGTTAGAGCATAAGCGGTTAAATGGGGAGCTTTTTCTCCTTTGCTGCCCATGCCGCCCATATTAATTAAAATTCCTTTTTCCTGTTTAATAAAATAAGGAATAATTATCCGAGAAGCTTGCATGGTTCCTGTAATATTCACATTTACTATTTCTTTAATTTCTTCCTCGCTTAATTCATCGAAAAACCGCATTCCTGCGGATAGGCCGGCATTGTTTATCCACACATCTATCTGCCCCCAGGTTTCTACTGAATGATTAAATAATTTTATCAAATCCTCATTAACAGCAACATCTGCTTTTATTCCGGATACTTTAAAATTTTCTTTCTGAAAAGTTTTACAAGTTTCTTTAACTGCTGATTCTTTACGGGAAGAAATTATTACCCTGGCACCCTGCTGGGCACAGGACCGGGCAATTGCCCTGCCTATCCCCCGGGTTGAACCGGTTATTACCACAACTTTGTCTTTAAGTTTCATAATTATTCTCCATTCATATTATATAATAAAACCTGCCAGAGAACCGTCCCCTGGTATGTTTTTCCTGTTATTTTATTAACTGTTCGGCGATTTGGACGGCGTTTAGGGCAGCGCCTTTTCGCAGGTTGTCTGATACTACCCACATCACCAGACCGTTTTCGGTAGAGATGTCCTCTCTGATTCTGCCTACAAAGACTTCATCTTTTCCCTCGGCAAACAAAGGCAAAGGATATTCTAAATTTTCAGGATTATCGATTACTTTAATTCCGGGAAAGGCACTTAATATTTCCCGAGTTCTCCTAAGAGAAATTTTCTTTTTAGTTTCTATGTGGACTACTTCCGAATGAGCCCGATAGACTGGGACTCTCACCGTAGTGGCTGCTACCCGGATATTATCGTCTCCCAATATCTTTCTGGTTTCATCTAGCATCTTCATCTCTTCAGAAGTATAGCCATTTTCTTTAAAAGAACCGATATGGGGGAGCGCATTATAAGCTATCTGATAAGGATAAGCTTTGATTTCAAATTCTTCACCATTGGCAATAGAAGCAGCTTGATTCTTTAGTTCTGCTATAGCTTCTTTCCCGGTTCCGGAAACGCTCTGATAAGTAGCCACAATAACTCTTTCTATCCCCACTTCATCATAGATAGGTTTTAAAGCCACCACCATCTGAATGGTAGAACAGTTGGGATTAGCGATTATACCCTTGTGCCATTTTAAATCATCAGGGTTTACTTCCGGAACTACCAGAGGAACTTTGGGGTCCATACGAAAATATTTACAATTATCTATCACTATGGTCCCCTGCCGGACTGCCAGGGGGGCAAAACGGGCACTTACTTCATCACCGGCTGAAAAAAGGGCAATATCAATCCCGGAAAAACAATCTTCTTTTAGCTCCCGGACGGTAATTTTTTCACCGTTAAATTTATATATTCTGCCTGCTGAACGACCAGAGGAGAAGAGGCTTAATTTTTCCACCGGAAATTTTCTCTCTTCTAAAACTAATCTCATCTCTTCTCCTACCGCTCCGGTAGCTCCTACGACAGCTACATTATATTTTTTCATTTTTCTTCACCTGCTTTATCTAAATTAAATTCTTTATGGATTGCCCTTACCGCATCTTCTATACGGGAAGAACCGATTAAACAGGATATTCGAATTCCTGAAGTGCTAATCATATCTATATTTACTCCTTCTTTGGCTAAGGCACCAAACATCCTGGCGGCTATAGCCGGGTCGCTGGTAATGCCTGCTCCCACAATGGAAACTTTGGCTACCTCCGGTTCTGATACTACTCCTTCAGCCCCGATCTTTTCTGCTAACCGCTTGGTGATTTTGATAGTTTTGTTAAAATCACTTATAGCAACGGTAAAAGCTATATCATTGATCTCGTTACGATGAGAACTTTGGATAATCATATCTACAATTATCTCTT